>JAIRSB010000144.1 GCA_031255655.1 Spirochaetaceae bacterium
CTTTTTATAATCGGTTAAGATATAAGGGGCTGCCAGTCTAAAATACGCCTCAACGGTTAAATGTCCGCCCGGCTTAAGATTCTGTCCGGCGAAATATTCAGCGACATTTACAAAAGAAATCGAAAACCGGCTGAATTTTTCAACTTGGTTTTTTAGAATTTCAATGTTAGAAGAAGAGATTTCTTTGTAAAGAATGAAAAACTTATAGTCTCCTTCTTTCGCGTTCTCCATTATCGACTGCATAGTTACAGACATGAACGGAACATAATTGTCGTCTGTGCATAAAACTATAGGAACTGTTTCTATATTGTTCATAAACAAACTCTACTCACACTCAGAATTTACGTTTAGGTAAACAGTGTTAAAGCATCCTGCCTTAAGTCGAACACATCAGGAGCAACATAGTCAAGTACCGAATGCATTGGACTAAAGTTCAACTAGTCTGATTCATAGTGGAGTTGTTTAGAAACTTCAGTTTCTAAACAACGGCAAAATGCAAAGCATTTTGCAAGACTTGGGAGACAACTAACCGGATTGTCGAACGAGTCCAGTATTTCTAACAATATAATACGGCATATTACGTCATCGACGAAGTTCTATCTGCGTGAAGATGGCGCGTACTACCTCCGTACGCTTTTTAGGATTTCGAGTGAAGGGAGGCAATCACACCTTTGCCGTTTTCGGCACCTCAGGATCCAGCGGCGTAGCACGCTCTTGTTGATACCTAATAAAATCCGGCTGGATTTCATGCTCTTTGTTATAAATGATAGAGACGATGGCTAAATTTAAAACTGTTACCGTTTTACGCGCTAATCGTGAGAAATTTGCGTTTGCGCTGCGTAGTTGACATTAGACGTTGACGGAATGACGTGGAACCGCTATCATGATTTTTATGAATATATCGACATACACGGTAAAACCGAAATTACCTGCGTCATTGAAGCCTTTGGAAGAGATAGCCAACAATTTGTGGCTTTCGTGGAATTATGACGCAGTGCAGCTTTTTATAAGATTGGATGAACAAGCATGGTCCGAAACGCAGCAGAGTCCGGTAAAAACTTTGGGCAGGGTCAGTCAGGCGCGGCTTGCGGAAATCGCTAAAGATGATTCGTTTATTGCGGCTCTTAACGCGGTGTATGAACGTTTTTTGACATACAAAAAGCGCGAAACATGGTATAAAGGGCAGCGGCGGGATGTCGTGGGATACTTTTCGATGGAGTACGGGATGGATGTTTCGCTTCCCATATATTCAGGTGGATTGGGCATACTCTCAGGCGACCACATGAAAACCACCTCCGACCTCGGCCTCCCGCTGGTTGGCATGGGGCTTCTTTACCGGCAGGGATACTTTCAGCAGTACTTGAACGCGGACGGCTTTCAACAGGAGAATTATCCCGAAAACGACTGGTACAATATGCCGGTGGAACTGAAAATAGGCAAAGATGGAAAGCCGTTGACAATTTCCGTCGATTTGGCGGGACGGCAGGCTTCCGCGTGGATTTGGGAAGTTCGCGTTGGGCGCAGTTTTCTCTACCTGCTCGACACGAATATAGAGGAGAATCCGCCGGATTTCAGGATTATCACCTCGGCGTTGTACGGCGGTAATAAAGAAACTCGCATACAGCAGGAAATTTTGCTTGGAATAGGCGGTTACCGCGCTTTCCGCGCTTTGGGGATAAATCCCGCCGTAACTCACATGAACGAAGGCCACGCCGCTTTTTTGTCGCTTGAACGCCTTAGGGAATTGATAACGGAAAAAGGTTTCTCTTTCGCGGAGGCAAAAGAGGCGATTTGGCCTACCAACATATTCACAACTCACACGCCGGTGCCCGCGGGGAACGAGCGTTTTGATGTGGCGCTTCTGGAAAAATATATGCGTCCTTGGGTCGATATACTGGGAATATCGTGGGAAGACTTTTTGGGGCTTGGGCGCGAATATCCTGAGGATAAAAGCGAATCGTTTTGCATGACAGTGCTGGCGTTGAAATTTTCGGCGCACGCTAACGGAGTTTCGGCTTTGCACGGCGTTGTTTCGCGGGAAATGTGGAAAGGGCTTTGGCCCGGACTGCCCATAGACGAAGTGCCCATAGGCCACGTTACAAACGGTGTACATCCCAAAACATGGATTACCAGCGGCATGAGTACGCTTTTAGACCGTTATCTAGGGCCGAATTTTGAGGAAAAACCTTCCGACCTTTCTGTCTGGAATCGTATGGGACGGATTTCCGACGAGGAGCTGTGGCGCACGCACGAAAGACGGCGCGAACAGCTTGTGCGTTTTGTCCGCGATCGTCTAAAGGAGCGGTACAGGCGTTCCGGCGCGAATGAGCGTCATATAAGCGAGGCGGAAGACGCGCTTTCGCCGACCGCGCTCACTTTGTGCTTCGCCCGCCGTTTTGCCACATACAAGCGCGGCAACTTGTTGTTGCGCGACCCGGAACGCCTGTTGCGTCTGCTGCGCGACAACGAGCGTCCGATACAACTTATTTTCGCGGGAAAGGCTCATCCGCACGATATTCCGGGTAAAGAACTTATTAAAAACATAGTGCATTTCGCGGAACAAAATGATGTTTCGAGCCGTATTGTGTTCGTTGAAAACTATGATATGACGGTTGCGCATTATCTTACATCGGGCGGGGATGTGTGGCTCAACACTCCGCGCCGTCCTATGGAAGCGAGCGGTACAAGCGGCATGAAGGCAGCCATGAACGGCGTTCTTAACTGCTCGATTCTTGACGGCTGGTGGGATGAGGCCTACAACCCGAATGTCGGTTGGGCTATCGGGCATGGCGAGTATTACTCTGATGAAGAGCTTCAGGACGATATAGAAAGCAAGGCTCTTTACGACCTTTTGGAACGAGACATCATTCCGATGTTCTATCAGCGCGGGCGGGACCATCTGCCGCGTGAGTGGATAAAAATGATGAAAGCCTCGATGGAAGAGATAGGGCCTTCGATGTCGAGCCACCGTATGCTGCTGGATTATTCCAACAAGTTCTATTTTCCCGCGATTAAGAGCTATCAGCGTATTATCAAGAATGATTATTCCGAATCGAAGGCTCTGGCCGCCTACTTTACACGTTTGAACGCCTCTTGGGGAAAGATAAAGATTGGCGGTATAACTTCAAACGCGAAACCTGTCATGCAGCGCGGAGACTTCGTAACGGTGAACGCTTACATAGAGCTGGGTGAGCTCAAACCGGAAGAGATTCTGGTGGAGCTTTACTTCGGGTCGGTGTCGAGTCAGAAAAATATTGAACACGCCAGCCGTTGCGAGATGAAGAGTGCCGAAAAAGAAGGGAACGGTTACCGTTATCATGTGCGTATCGAATGCATGGATACGGGTATGCAGGGCTACACAGTTCGTATTCTGCCGAAACATCCTGCTCTGATGCATCCATATCGTTCCGGTTTTATTAAATGGGCATAGTGGAAGGAAACAGACAAAACTACAAGTTTCTGGATTTCATTATGTCATTTTTCGTGATGACGCTTATTCTTAGCAATATAGCGTCATCGGCGAAAATTGTTGACTTGGGCTTTTCGCTTTTCGGTCTGCCGTTTGCATTTGACGGAGGTACACTGTTATTTCCTTTGTCTTATGTGTTTGGCGACATTCTGACGGAGGTTTACGGCTTTAAGGCTTCCCGGCGTGTAATTTGGACAGGTTTTTGTGCGCTGGTTATAAGCTCGCTTGTGTTTTTTCTATTGCGCGCCCTCCCCTCCGATCCGGTTTGGGAGGGCTATGCAGGAGATGCCGCCTATGACGCGATTTTAGGCGGCATGAGTACGGGCGGGATAGCAGCCGCCAGTCTTGCCGGTTATTTTGCCGGTGAATTTTCAAACTCTGTTATTCTTTCCAAAATAAAAATAGCGATGAAAGGTAAACTGCTTTTCGCTCGTACAATAACAAGTACGCTGATAGGCGAATTGCTGGATACATTGATTTTTGTTTCCATCGCCTGCCTTACGGGGGTTTTCGGATGGGAGCTTTTTTTCACCCTTATAATAACAAATTATGTCCTAAAATGCCTGATCGAGGCGCTAATGACTCCGCTGACCTATCTGGCTGTATGGAAGCTGAAAAAAGCGGAAGGCGTTGACGTGTACGATGTAGGGGTTAAGTACAATCCCTTCGCGGCTTAACTGACTTCCTATCAATCTTTTTTTCCATATTCCGATATAATAGGAAATGACTATTATTATTGACGGGATAACCGCGGATATTACCTGTGAAAACGAAAAAAAACTCGGCGAGGCTCTTTCCGGCATAGAAAAATGGGTTGATGAGAGCGGATTTTGCTTGAGCCGTGTACTCGTTGATGGAGAGGACGTAGTTGCGGACTCTATATCCGTGTTTTTTGACCGCAATATTGATAATATAAAAACATTAGAAATAGTTACGCGCCCTTTCGCGGCTTTCTATGGTGAAGCTCTGGCGGAGTTCATAAAAACGCTTGATTTGTTGCGGAAATGCCGCGACCAGGAAGCGCGAAACGCGCTTGAAGCTGAATATAAAAATAGTCCTTCGTATAGTTTTCTAGCCGGCCATGATAAAGAACTTTTAAGATTGCTGTGGGGCGGCGGTATCGGCGTGTCTGGCGGTGATTTCTCGGATGTGTTTTTAGAAAAAACTTTAGCGGCGGCGCGTACACGTTTGTTAGAGGCTGAAAACCCGGTAAAGGCATTTTTGGAATTGGAGGATAAATTGAACGGGAGTGTTGCGAAGTTGCTGGATTTGCCGCTCGATCTTCAAACAGGAAACGATAACCGTGCCGCGTGTACGATAGAGGATTTTTCATATGCGGCACAAACAATGTTTAGATTGCTGCCATTATTGCGTTATGCGGTATTAAAACCGGAGACGGAGGCGGAGGTGTTTATGCTTGACGAATTCAAATCTGTATTAAAAGAATTCGCGCAGTCTTACGAAAATAAAGACGTGGTGCTGTCTGGTGATTTAGCGGAGTATGAATTAGCGCCTCGTGTTAAAGAAATATATGCCGCGCTTAAACAAAAGCTGCCGGTACAGGAATTGAATAATGCGTAGTCCGTATCTTTTACAAAACATAATGGAATTCAAAATACAGTCGAATCCTATGGACGCGGCTGGTTTTGTTATTGCGCTGGTTCTACTGACGGCTCTTATAATTTATTTGAATGTCTCGAAGAAGGTAAAAAATAGTGCTGTTTTCAGAGGAGAAGGCATAAATATCACGAAAAGAAAACGTATACATGTTGACAGCGAATTTTACAATGAAGTAAAACATATAGGCCTGAATAAAAAAGAAGCCGAAATCTTAGAAAAAATATTAAAAGAAGAAGGCGATGAAAATCCGATTGCGGTTTTATACAACGAAGAGAAAACAAACGAATGTTTTAAATATGCCTATAAAAAAATTGTACAGGAAGAAGGCGAAGACGGCGGCTTATTTCGTATACTGGATTTATTTTCAATCAGAAACGCCGTTGAATATTTTTACGCTAACGAAAAAGCCGATTCGGGAACGGTTGTACGAAACTTCAGGCGCAAGCCGATGAATGTTCCTTGTGTTTTTTATCAGGTAATTTCGATAAAACAAGGTTTTTCCAAAAAAAGAAAACTTGTTGTGGAAAATGACTGTAAGTATGCGGGAACCATACTGAATGTTTCACAAGGCGGTTGCGCGATAAGCGTAACACAGCATATTAAGGCGAGTAAAATGATAAAAATAGAATTCAGAGCGTTTAAAAAAGAAGTCGCGGCTTTGGGACAAATTTTGCGCTTTAACAAAGACGGCGCAAACTGGGTCTATCATATAAAATTTCTACGTCTGCCAAAAACATCTTTGGCAGTGTTGAATGCTTACATTTTTGAATATTAGAGTTATTTAGAAATTTCAGTTTCTAAACAACAATAGCTAAAAAATGA
>JAIRSB010000167.1 GCA_031255655.1 Spirochaetaceae bacterium
TTCATGATGCCGTCTCCCATACCTCCAGTTTATCATGATTTTTAAAATGAGAATTGCTGTGTCTCAATGCGCGCTCTTGAATTTCCGTGGCGCGTTTTTTATAATGAAACAGATTTTCGGGGCAGGGTGAGTGCGGATTAAAGTAAAGACCGCGCAAGTCCCAACCGGCGGTTAAAGCCCGCGACTCCATTACGCTGGTGCGCGTTTTGGACTGAACCGGTGAAATTCCGGCGCCGACGGTATAGTCCGGACGGGAGAAAATTGTTTTTGGACACTTACCGCGGCATTATGGCGGCGCAAGCCGGTTCAAAATTAATATGCTTCCCGATTTCTATTTCAAACGCCCCCGAAAAACCGGAGGAACAATGAATTTTTTTAGAAAAACCGCGGCGCTAGTCACCGCCGCAACGCTCGCTTTTGGCGCCTGTGCCGGAAAAAAAGAAAACACTGCCGCTTCGAGAAACACGGATTCGCAAAAAAAACTGATAGCGGTGTTCATTCCCGGCGCGGCTTCAGGCAGCCCCATCTATGAAATGCTCATAAACGGTGTTAAACGCGCCGTTTCGGAACATCCGAACACATCCGTTCAAATCATCGAAGGCGGCTATAACCAGGCGGAATGGGAAGGAAAACTGACAGCCATCGCCGCGTCGGACAAGTATGACCTCATAGTGTCGTCCAACCCGTCACTGCCGGAACTGGCGCGTTCCGTGTCGCGCAAATTTCCGAAACAACATTTTCTGCTTCTTGACGGTGAACTATCCGGCGTGCCGAACATCTACACGCTGCGTTACAACCAGCGTGAACAGGCATACATGGCGGGCTATCTTGCCGCTCTGCTTATAGAAGAATACGGCAGCGGCGGAATAGGCCTCATCGCTGGACAGGAATATCCGGCAATGACGCAAACGATACTGCCCGGATACCGCGAGGGGGCGGCAGCCGTAAACCACGACATAGCAGTTGACTTCCGCATAGCTGGAAACTGGTATGACGCGGCAAAATGCGCCGAACTCGCCGCTGGAATGATAAAAGACGGCATCCGCGTACTGCTTTGCATAGCGGGCGGCGCCAACGAAGGCGCGGTTCAGGCAGCGGTGGAAGCCCCGTCTGGCGGCGCCAGAATCATCTGGTTTGACACAAACGGTTACGCTGTGCGCCCGCCTTACATCGTGGGCAGCAGCGTTGTGTTTCAAGACAAAGCCGCCTACAACAAAACAAAACTGTTTCTAGAAGGAAAACTGCCATTCGGTGCGGCGGAACTTGTAGGAGTACGGGACGGCTATGTTGATTTCATTGAGGACGACCCGTTGTACGCGGCCGCCGTAAGCGCCGGAGTACGCGAAAAACAGCACGAGATGTTAACCCGACTGCGCTCCGGTAGTCTGATTTTGGGCGAAAGACCTTAAAGCCGCTTCACTGAGCCGCGTACGACGAAGACTTACTTGCGCGGCGGCTAAACCTTGATACGGGATTTTACCCCAAGTATTCCGGCAGGTTTAACAAGCAGTATGATTATCAGGATGGAAAACGAGACGGCGTCTGCGTACTGCGATGAGATGAAACCTTTAGTAAGCGTTTCGGCTATACCAAGCACGATGCCGCCTAGCATCGCTCCGGGGACGGAGCCTATACCACCTAGCACCGCCGCCACAAACGCTTTGAGACCGGGCATAACACCCATCATCGGGGAGATTTGCGGATAAGCGAACGCGAAAAGAACACCGCCGGCAGCCGCGAGTGCGGAACCGAGCGCGAACGTGAATGAGATTGTACGGTCTACGGAAATCCCCATCAAACTCGCTGCCTGACCGTCGAACGAAACCGCTCGCATAGCTTTCCCACGTTTTGTGCGCGTGATGATATAATGCAGGGACATCATCAAAACTGCGGATACGACAATCACGATTATCTGTATATTGGAAATCGAAATAGGCCCCAAATTGACGTTATAAGTCGCCGGACGGGGAAACTGACGCGGGTTAGCGCCTATAAACGGCAAAACACGGGCGCCGTTTTGCAGAATTAGAGACACCGCTATCGCCGTAATGAGTGAATTAAGACGCGGAGCGGAACGCAAAGGCCTGTATGCCAGACGCTCTATCGTTACTCCGAGCGCCGAACAGACAATTATCGCGAACACAAAGGCAAACACTACGGACAACGGCGAAACGTCCAGCCTAATCAATACGAAATAACCGGCGTAAGCGCCCGCCATTAGAATATCGCCGTGGGCAAAATTGATTAACAGAACAATGCCGTACACCATCGTGTACCCAAGAGCTATCAGCGCGTAAATACTGCCTAAAGAAATCCCGTTTATAAGCTGCTGTATAAAAATTAAAAGCGTGTCCGCTTGAGTCATCTGCAAAATCAGCGCAAATCTATGCCGGTGATGTTGTCCGCGGGAACTGAGAAAACAATGGCGTCTGCTTTGGAATTCTGTCCATGCGATTTACACACGGCTTCCATGATAGCGGCTTTTTTCTCCCGCATTGTCAAGATGAGGATGATTTCCTTTTCGTCCTGCACGGAAATACCGAATATCTTTGAAGGCCCCGTTTTCAACAAGCCGCGGGCATTGATAACGGTGCCTCCACCGGCTCCGGCTTCGCGCGCTGCAGTCATAAATTCGTCGCTGTAGCCTTGATTCAAAATAGCAATAACAAGATCAAATTTTTTATCCATCTGTTTTTCGTCCTTTTTAACTTCATTTTTGTCCGCGGCCGCGAGTGCCGCAGCCGCGTCATCCGTTATAGATTTCATTATGACGGCGTTTATTGCTGATAGCGGGACAGAAAATCCTATACCCGTGCCCGGATGGTTAAGTCCGAGCTTTTGGCCAACTTCGCTCATAAGCAAAGGAACGAGCGCCTCTTGTTCAAGGCAGAGTATGACAGCCTTATTAGTAGCGCCTATTCCCAGTATATCGAGAATTTGGGAACTCGCGGTGCCTATTCCCTTGCATACAAAATGATAACGCACATTACTCTGATTAAATATCGTGCTGATAATTTTTATTTTGCTCCAATCAACAATAAATATAACCAGTTTTATAAAAGGTAAGTTAAACCCGTCCATTTAATAGTCCGCCTCCGGATAAATGATGATTTCGCCCGTATCCGCCGCGCCATGTATACCCGCGCCTGCCGCGCTCCTCTTCAATCTGATATTGTAGACAAGCCCCATAATTTGAATCACAATCAGCGGAGCCAGCGCTACAAGAGCGACAACTCCGAAGGCTTGCGTCATTATATCGCCGCCCGCCCCCTCACAGGCGCCCATCGCGAACGGAAGCAGGAATGTTGTGGTGAGCGGACCGGAACAAACCCCGCCGGAATCGAAAGCTATTCCCACGAAAATACGCGGCACAAAAAAGGTCAGCGTGAGTGCTATGATATAGCCCGGCACAAGTATCCACATAAGCGGGATGTTCAGCAGAATACGAACCATGGTCAACGCCAAGGCTGATGCCATACCTATGGCAAACGAGCGCGCCATCGTTTTTTGAGGTATGGCGCCGGAAGATATATCTTCCACCTGCTTGTTCAAGACATGAACCGCAGGTTCGGCCATGACTATGAAGTATCCGACCAGCATCCCGAACGGTACCAGCACCCATTTAAGCGAAGACTCCGCTATTTTCAAACCTAACATCAGACCAACAGGAATAAAGCCGACATTTACACCAGTTAAAAAGACTAAAAGCCCTATCAGCGTATAAAAGAAACCTATACCGATACGTTTAAGCTGATGCTTTTTGAAACGTTTTGATATGAGCTGAAAAACTATGAAAAAGAATACAAGCGCGGCGAGTGCCACCAAAACATCTTTAGTGTAACGCGGGATTTCTATCATGAAATTCATCACGACATCGCGCGACGTAGTGACGTCGGGAATCGTGTGCGTCTCGACACTCGCGCCGGACGGGTTAAAAAGAATCCCCAAAAACATAACAGCCATTATGGGACCTATGCTGCAAAGAGAGACAAGACCGAAGCTGTCGTCCTGCGAGCCTTTGTCGCCGCGTATAGCCATGAAGCCTATGCCCATAGCCAAAATAAAAGGCACTGTTATAGGACCTGTAGTTACACCGCCCGAATCGAAGGCTACGGCAATGAAATTATACGGCGCGAAGTAAGCCAGCACGAAAGTAAGCACGTAAGAAACTATAAGCAGTACCGATAGGCGCACCCGAAGCAAAATGCGAAGAACCGCCAGCACAAGGAATATTCCCACTCCTATACCCACAGTTACAATCAGCAGTATGGACGGACGTATCGAAGGCACCTGCTGCGCCAGAACCTGCAAATCAGGCTCGGCAATCGTAATAACAAGCCCCATGACAAAACTTATCACAACAATCAAAAAAAGGTTTGGCGCTTTTGTAAGCTGAATGCCGATACCTTCGCACATAGGCATCATCGCCATGTCTGCGCCCCTAGTAAAAAGCCCCATGCCGACGATAAGCAGAACGGCTCCCACCTAAAACATTAGTATTGTGCCTGCCGGTAAAGGCACGAGCAACACACTGGCCACAAGCACAATCAATGTTATTGGAAACACGGACGAAAACGCTTCAGTTATTTTTTCGTAAAGTATTCTGTTCATCTGTAGCAGGCTAGCAAAAAAAAGAAAAATAGTTAAGAGCTAAATTTACACAATGAACTTATATAGTATAAGCACATTCTTGTTGCCTACGCGCGTGTATTCAACATCGTCCATCATTTTACGGGTAAGATAGACACCCAGTCCGCCAATAGTGCGGTCTTCCAGCGGCGCGCTTATGTCCGGATCAGACAAATCAAGCGGATTGAACGGGATACCTGCGTCCTCGTAACGCAGCGTGAACATACTGCCATTTTTACTGGCACGGACAGTTACGTTTCCGCTTGTATCAGGATAGGCGTAAGAAGCTATGTTCATAAAAATCTCTTCGTTCACCATCATCAGTCGATTGTGAATCTCTTCCGGGTACGCGCAGTCGTGCAAAACCTTGTCCAGCCAGTCATCCAACATACTAAAACTACCCGCGCTGGCGGGAACGGAAATTGCCTTTGCAAACTCATCATCTTTTTCGTTTTTCAACACGCCTGCGGACGAGGCCGCGCCGCTCACGTTAAGCAAAGCGGGGCCGTTGTATTTTAGCGCGACGGTAGTGATGTCGTCCGCCTGTTCCGCGCCATTCATAAAAACCTTAAGTTCATGCCTTATGGCGTTATCAAATTTTTCCGGCGGAAGACGGCGGTGTTCATTCGCTTTTTCCAGTAAACGTTCATTCCCGAACTCGTTCATGTCATTGTCTACAGTTTCGTTCACGCCGTCTGTGTACATATACAGCCTATCCCCTGCGTGTAGTTCACATTTGCAAAGATCGTAAACAGCGTCTTCGGATATTCCGAGCAGCATACCGGTTTTCATTTCAATGAACTTGTAAGGAGTGTCAGACAAGGACAGCAAAGGCGGATTATGTCCGGCGTTCGCGTACTCCATCATTCCTGTTTCCAGATTAATCACGCAGATAAAGGCGGTAACGAACATAGTATTAGGATTGTCTTCGCAAAGGATTTTATTCACTGCTGATAAAGTTTTGGACGGGCCGTGGCCGTGCGTTAGATTCAATTTGAACAAAATCTTAGCGATAAGCGTAAAAAGAGCTGCCGGTACACCCTTACCGCTTACATCAGCAACAAGACAGGCTAACTTTGTTTTTTCACTGTCTATATAATAGAAATCGTAAAAATCGCCGCAAACCTCTTTAGCCGAAGCCACTTTGGCAAAAAGATCGAAACTCCTGCAATCCGAAAATAACGGAGAAACTTTCGGCAGAAGGTTGGTCTGTATCTCCGCCGCTAAAAACAACTCGTTGTTTATCCGCTCTTTTTCACTGGTTGTATCTTTAACGCTGCGTATCATCTTGTTGAAAGCGGCTGCCAAACTGCCTATCTCATCATCCGAAACAACGGTCAATTCGTGATTCAGGTCTCCGCCGCTGATAATTTCCGCTTCCTTGTGAAGAAGCATTATCGGAGCGGTCAAACTATTTGACAAAGCGCGTCCTACGGAAAACGCCGCCACTGTGGTGGACAGTATAACAACGATGATTAGCGTTAAAGTTATAAGAAAACTAGTATCTATGCGCTGAATTTCATTTTGCGTACGTATCAAAATATCAGAGCGCATTTGACGAATAGGTTCTTCAATTGAGACTGCGTTCATCACAAGCCCCATGCTAAGATTTCCCGTGCTCAACGGGCCGAACGCGGCATACATGGTTTCATCATTCAAAATGATTTTTATAAAGCCGCTTTCCCCGCTCACCATGCGCCGTCCTAACTCACGCACATTATAATTTTCATCATCAATAAACCCTTCGTTAGTAAAAAGGGAGCTGTTTTGAAGCTGTCTAGAGCCCATAACCATCTTTTTGCTGTGATTCATCAGGAAAACATAGCTGTTTTCACTTATTTTCACAGAATCCATGATGGCTCGCACATCGTCTAAAAGAGCGCCGCATGCCGCCACTCCTTTGAACACCGGTTCGGAACCAGAGTTGTCGTAGAACGGCATGGCGCAGGAAATAGCCTCGCCGCGTCCTCCAGCGTCTATGAACACTTCAGTCCAGAATATATCTCCGTGTTTTTTCGCGCCGACATACCAAGCGCGTTTTGTAACGTCAAAATTGGTACTGTCATACGAACTGGCAGCTTTATCGGACGCTATAAGAAAGCCTGATTCAGAGCCTATGTATGCCGAGACTATCCCAGCGTCAAGCAAAATTGATTGTTGCAGAATATCGGATATGTTAGCCGCAAGCCGCGCCTCGTTCGCTATTGAACGATAACTCACGCCGGGCGCCGTAAGCAGATGTGCGTTTGTCGAACTTTTGTTCGCGTCCGTTAGGTATGCTATATCTCGCGGTCTGTATTGGCTGGGGTTGGTGTAGATGCGTTCGGCAATGCCCGCGGTCATCAAAGTCTGATTGCGTATGGCCTGAAATTTTTCATCCAGCAGCCGTGCTTTCTCATGCGCGAGCGCTGTTAACTGCAACTCAATCTGGGCTTCCATATTGATCTGGCTTTCGCGTACCGCGTCTTCAACAATCGCGTTGCCGTTTTTCAGTGTAGTCAGCCTTACGCTTAAAATGCTGACAATAGTTATGAGGCTCAACAAAGACAACGCGCCAAGAGACAGCGCGATTATTGCCGTAAGTATTTTTCTTTTTATGGACATCTATGTGTTATCGCTCCGCCAAAATCCCCCTACCCACCGCGCACGGCGCGAGGCATTAAGACTTCTTATTTTCAAACGCTTCCGGGTTTCTGAATAATAATTTCACGGATATTCCTCTTTCATTCATATTGTCATATATTTTCGTAAACACTATTACAGCCTGCTTAGATGCGTAGGTTAATCCGTCCAAGTAAAGACATATTTCCTTAATACCCTTGTTAGTCAATAAGATTTCCTCTATTTTATTACGCAGAGCGTTGGCGTCCGGGACGTCTATAAGCCCGGCCAGCGAAAAGAACACCTTATCTTTCTGTATTTCCACGCTCACCGGCGAATAATTGAATAACTTATCAAGTTTTTCGCCGGTTATTAGCTGTTTTATATGGGCGCTTACGTTTTGCAGAATCAGAGAACCGCCATTTTCCGATATATAATTATGAGCGCTGCTTAATGCCTCAAAACCTTTGTTACATATAAAATTTAAATTGGAACAGTCCAGATATACGGAAGTGTACTCATCCGCGATTCTTTTCAACTCATCTTCGAATTGTTTTGCCGTTTCATGCGTCAATTTTCCTTCCACGGCCAGCGTTACTTTTGCTCTGATCTCATCTTTTTTTAAGATGACCATTTTTTCATCACGCAGCATAAGATCCATCAAACCGGACATTTCGAATATGGGGCGTATCTGTGGATTTATATTTTGTATAGAGAAATTTCCGCCTATACTTTTCATTGTCTTTAAGCCTTGCAACAGAACGCGCAATCCGAGACTGGCGATATAGATTGTTCTTGACAGGTCTATCACAAGAAAGTTAACGGTTTTGTCCACACGCGCTATATGCTCTATTTTTTTTTCCAATTCCGGCGCTGACAGCGCATCTAGACGCTGATCCGTAAACAAAACGACCTTTGCCCCTATATTTTTTTCAATGATAGCCACAACTCCCCAGCTCCTATTAAAAAGCAGTCGCCGTCCGCTTACACGTAATCCGTTAAAACAGCCACGGCACATCCTGCGGCGCGTGTATTTTCACGATTCTAATACCATCGTCCTCATACCGCTTTATATCTTCGTATATCTCTTCACTGTACACATAGTTTGATATTACAACTATATCAGGTTTTATTTCCAAAAGTTTATCAGGACTTTCCACCCTTATGCCGTCATAGACGCTTCCCCATAACTTTTCGTTTTTATCAAAAATAAAAAGCTCCGGCTCCAATGACGGAAACAGTCTTTGAAAATACGAAAACACCTTTTTTGTGTACAAACTCGCAGACCAAAAGGCCACTTTTTTATAGGCTACAGCAAAAATGCTTTTTAGTCTATCCGCTATGTGCTTTTCACTGTAGCCGGATTCGTCAAAACGCCGGTATATTTCATCTAATCTTTTTATGATAGGCAGACGCTGAGTACATTTATTTTCGCACTCGCCGCACTTTAAACAAGGGTTTTCCGTATCCGGCGGCATAAAATTTGAAATCATATTAAGCCGGTAGCAGATGCGTATGTTTTCGAGCAGACGCGGGTCTTTACGCCTGTAATCGGATATACCGCTCGTGAATTTAATCGCGTTAAACGCCTGCATAAGCACGGCTATGTCTATTCCGGCAGGACAGCCGACGCAGTATCCGCAGCCGGTACAAAAACCGGTAACACCGGAGAAAGAACTATTCACCGCGTTGACCCGCTTTTCGTCCGCCGCAGGATTTTCGTCTTTGTCAAAAGCGCGTATATTCTCGTTTAATTCGTCAAGCGTTGTCATTCCGGACAGAACCGTCGTAATTTGAGAGTGCGCGTAAGACCACGACAGAGCGGCGGCAGCAACACTCTCGTCCCCGTCCTGTTTGACGAAAGAAAAAACATCGGGATTCTGAGGGATAAGCCCGCCGCCCAGCGAATTCATTGTTACAACGCCAATACCCAGTTCGGCGGCTGTACGAAGCACCGGCTCAAAAATATGCGGCGTTAACACGGAATACGAGATTGTTACGCCTTCAATTTTTCCGGTACGCATGATTTTTATGATATTTTCGGGGGAGGCGTGGGCGGACATGCAGATATGCTCGATGAGACCCTCCTCTTTCGCGCGGAGCGCCCCTTCATATGCGGCGCCCGGCAGCGTCATTTTCACGAAATCATCGTAACTCAACACCGTCCAAAGTATGAAAAACTGAGCCTTGGGCAATCCCATACTTTTAAGAGACGCACGTATCCTATCATAGCAAGCGTCCGCGCTGATATCGGTTAATCCGTTCGACTTTACCGTAACATACACTTCTTTGCCCGAACGCCTGACGGCCTCTCCAGCGATTTTTTCAGCCTGCCCGCCAAGATAGCCAAAACTTGTATCAATATAATTCACGCCCCGTTTAACGGCTTCAAGCGTAAGTTTCACGGCGTTTTCAAAACCGTCCGCTTCTTCAAGATTGAAACGCATTGTTCCAACACCCAGCGCTGACAGCATTTTTCCTGTTTTTCCAAACGGTCTGTATCTCATTTATATTTCTCCCCATTCGCTTAAATATAAGCTGGTAATCCGCATTTTTCCATCAGTAAGTCTTTAACAAAATTATCATATTTTCTAAGCCCGTAATACCTGTGAATGGAATGTGAAATACACTTCTTGCAAAATTCCGATGAATTTTTCAGCTTAATAAGTTCATCAGTACCTATATCAAAAAAGTTAGCGGCAATTCTATCCTGATTGAAATTGCAGCATGTCAGCACGGACAAATCCCAATTTATATTTGGGAATCCGTTCGTTGCTGTACACGGTTTTTCATTTTCACCTTTAGCCGCCTCCAACACTTCTTCCATGCTTACAAGCATTAAATCTTTTGCTTTCTGAGCTGATTCCGGCAGCGGAATGTTTTCAGCGAAATTCATCGCGTACTGCGGAAAACACATCGAAAGGACAGCCGCCGTTCTAAACCCTAGCTGACGCGCCATATTCACGATATCTTTGTATTCAAGAATATTTGCTTTATTTACATGAAAATAAAGCTCTACACCGGTGTCTAAATCATATTTTTTCATCAGACGTGACACTTCGAAGCAATTTTTATAAAAAAGATCCCATTTAGCGCCGGCGTGCGTAACTTCGTAATTCTTACTCCCGAAACCGGAACAAGACAGCCGCAGGTATGTCGGATTCGCCTTCATTATCTCTTCAAGTTTTTCAGTTTTAATATTTAAATTAGTAGAAATATCGCTTCCAACTCCTAACCGTGAATTTATTTTTAGTATTTCCGGCAGCTTAGGATGCAATAACGGATCTCCCCAAATAAACAGAGAAACAAGATGAAGCATTGGTAATTCTTGTAAAAGCTTGCTAAGGACTTTTTCATAATCTTCAACGCTCATGAACCCTCCGTTTTCAAACGGATGCCGCGTATCAGAACGCGGACAAGCAATACAACGCAAATTACAAACGCCTGAAATCTCTATCGCTGGTATAACAGGCGATAATTCCGTTCGCCGTATAAAGTTTTTACCTTCCGTAAAGCCTTCATTAGTCAACCGGCGCGTTACTTCGCTTATCCCTTTAGACAATGTCAGTATAATAAATGAAGATTCGGGTAGTT
This sequence comes from Spirochaetaceae bacterium, assembly GCA_031255655.1. Taxonomy (GTDB): domain Bacteria; phylum Spirochaetota; class Spirochaetia; order Treponematales; family Breznakiellaceae; genus JAIRMY01. Next base: position 10,825 of record JAIRSB010000167.1, read on the forward strand.
CTTCGTCTCCATTTAGGAATAAGTCGGGAGTAAGCACCGGTATTTACCCCCCCCCCCCCGATATTCCATAGAAGGGGCGAGCGGTCTTAAAAAGCCTACACGTTATAACCGTTTCGTTTTAATACCTGTAGTATTCCTTTTCCGTCCCTGCCAGCACCCCAAATGTAAATTTTTCTGCCCGAAAACATTTTGGATAAATCGTCTTTTGTGTAAAAATGTTCTGGCAGTTGACATTGCGTATTGACATTGTTTACCATTTAACCCTCCAATAAATTTCCAAATAAATTTGTTCAATAGTCAATTGAAGCACCGAACAAATCAATCTGATTTTCCATAATATGGCACACAACACTGTTTTTGTCAAGTTTGCCAGACAATCGTCAGCAATTCTTATTAGGTATTGAGAGAAGGAATCATAAAGCAGCTGATTGGCAGTTTGCGGAAGGCAGGGGATAGTATCCCCGATGTACGATGTGTTGGGGACACCCTGCTGTATAGGATTACGGACGCGCTGATGTGCGACTTTGCCGTATTTTTCTTTTTGTATCCGTCGCTGCTCCATTTTCAGCGGGCGATGAAAGCCTGACGGCGGCGCGACAAAATGGAAACCCTGTTCAAAGTATCCGAAATACCCTGTAACAACAAGATACAGCAGCGGAAGCGATGGTAATGCCCGGGAGCACACAGGTAATTCCTGCGGTTCCGGAGCTGATACGGAACGAGGACGGGGAAGAGAAGCAGGATTACGAGCGGGACGCGGGGAAGAGATGGCTTTTGAAGCACGGGAAGGAGTACGGATGGCTTTCCTCCGCGCTTTTAGGGAATGATTTGTATGCGAATCAGCCGTTTTGCGAAGCAATTATTGTAAGGAAAAGTTGCATTTCATCTTCGCCTACAAGCCCGGTTCGCATACGTGGCTGTGTGTGGCGATTGAAAACTCGTATGTTTTAAGGAGAAAAGTACGGAAAATATCTCTTTAATATCACAAAAATGAAGTATGGTTAGGGCAAGGCCGCCGCCCCGTCGCTCTTTAAGACCTGCCGGACACCAAAAAAGAGTGTCCGCGCATTGACATGAATAAAAAATCATGGTAACTTTTACCAGCTTGGGAAGGGCTTGATCTTTTAGTCAGATTTACCTTTGCCATGCATAACTTATCTTTAAGGAAACATCAATTATGAAAAAGCGGGAAAACACAGGCGTAAGCATTATGGTAAAACTTTCCGGTTTATCATCGGCTTTTGTGCTGCTGGCTGTTCTGACGCTGGCTTTTGTCAGCATTTCCAGCATGAGATCTTTGAGCCGGGAAGCGGCGCTGCTCATGGCGGAAAACAAAGTCCGGGGAGACATCATTTCTTTTCAACGCATTCTTGATCATGAATACGGTGTTTTATCACTTGTTGACGGAAAACTGGTTGGGAGAGGGGGGCAGGTTCTAAATGAACAGTATGATGTGATAGACCAGATTTCATCCGGGCTTGGCATTGCGGCGACCGTTTTTGTGCGGGACGGCAATGATTATAAGCGGATTACCACGAGTGTCCGCGACGCTTCCGGTCAGAGGGCGGTTAATACTATGCTCGGAACTTCCAGTGCCGCGTACGGCACGGTAAGCAGCGGACGGCTTTTTATCGGCGAAGCGAATATTTTGGGAAAGAGTCATCTTGCCGGGTATCAGCCTATTTTTGATGGGAACTCGAAAGATATAATAGGGCTTTTGTTTGTCGGAATTGAGATAACTTCTATTGAAGAAACTATCACGGAAAAAATATACGGCAAAATACGCCTCATGCTGATTATTGCGCTGGTTATATTGTCTCTTACTGTGCTGCTAAATACTTTGGTATTCAGACAAGTCATTGTCCGCCCAATTCGTGACGCGGTAAAGATGTTAAAAGATATTTCTGAGGGGGAGGGGGATCTTACCAAAAAGCTTGCGGTAAGCAGCAGGGACGAAATCGGGGATATGGCGAAATACTTCAACCTTACTTTTGACAAGATAAAAGGTCTGGTGCTTGTTATCAAACGGCAGAGCGCTGCGCTTATAGGCATTGGCAATGATTTGGCCAGCAATATGACCGAAAGCGCCGCCGCCATTAACCAAATCACCGCTAATATCCAGACCATCAAAGGTCAGGTGATGAATCAATCCGCGGGGATCGCCAAGACTAATTCAACTATGGAGCAGATTACAGTCCATATTGAACGGCTCAATGAAGAAATCGAAAAGCAGTCCTCA
>JAIRSB010000013.1 GCA_031255655.1 Spirochaetaceae bacterium
AAGCTCTCCTAAAAGTATCATTTGCCTATTGCTCAGTTTCATCGTTATAAAACCTGATATAAAACGCCCGGAAGTTATTCCGGCATAATATACGGCTATCCATTTAGCGGCGGTTTCGGTAGCTATATTTTTTACGATTACCAGATAACTGCTTCCCCACAAACCTATTACGGACTCGACGGCGCAATAACAAAAGAACGCCGTAAGGGCTTGTTTAACCCCGTTTATACGAAGCAACTGCCCGAAATTAACCGGAATATGCTTTACAGGTTTTTGTGCGGATTTATTTTTCCATAAAGGCAAAGAAACAAACAACGCCGCGGCAAGGCAAAACTGTATCACGCCAATGCTTCTGTAACCCGGCTTCCATGAATGTTCGTTCATTAAAAAATGCGACATGATTATCGGGCCGAGCGACGCACCCACGCCCCAAAAACAATGCAGCCAGTTCATATGCTTCGCTTTGTAATGCAGCGCGACATAATTGTTTAACGCCGCGTCAACAGACCCGCCGCCCAAACCTAGAGGAACAGCGAGAAGGCATAGCGCCCAAAACGCGCCGGCGTATGAAAATCCGGTTAGGGCGGCGGCGGTCATTACCACGCTGAAAGCTGTAACGGCTCCTGTCCCGAAACGCCTGATAATTTTTGCGCTGAATATGCTTGAAATTACCGTTCCGCCGGAAATAGTCACCGAGATAAAGCCCACATAAGTCAGCGGGACATTCAGCGAACGGTACATTGAGGGCCACGCGGAACCCAAAATTGAATCCGGAAGTCCTAAACTGATAAAAGAAAAATAAATTATCACTAAAAGCAGTAATGAAAACAGTCCCATATTTAGTCATAATAATACTTCCCAAAGTTGAAGGCGAAAAGCCCGCCCTCCCGCTTGTTTTTTCCGTCGAAAAACGCAAAAATTGTAAATATGATAGACAGTTCCGTACTCATAGGACGCTATTTAGATTATATGCGCTCCACGCGGAAAGCCGCCGATAAGACACTGACCGCGTACAGCGCGGACTTGCGGGACTTCGCTGATTTTTGTGCCAACCGTGAAATAGAACCTGCGGCAGCGAGCGCGGCGGACTTACGCCTTTTTATCGGGGACATGAGCTTGGAAAGACGAGCCGCAGTCAGCGTGAACAGAACGCTTTCTTCACTGCGGGGCTTCTTCCGTTATCTTGCCCGTTTCGGCGAAAGGCTCGATAACCCTGCAGAAACATTGAAAAATTTGAAGACAGGAAGGCGTCTGCCCTCCTTCCTTTGGGAAGCGGAGATGGCGGATTTTGCGAATTTGCCGGAAAAAGAAGGCGTACTCTGGCCGGTACGGGACAAAGCTCTGATACTAGCGATGTACTCGGCAGGGCTGCGAATAGGCGAGCTATGCTCCATGACGCTGGGCAGCTTTGAGCGCGGGTGCGCGCGCGCGCGCATAGCCGGTAAGGGTGGGAAAGAACGCTATGTCTTTTTCTCCGAAGAGGGAACAGCCGCGCTGGAGGCTTACCTGCCTGCGCGCGCGGCCCGCGTAAAAACCGAAAAACCGGTAGACGCGCTGTTCATCAACAAACGCGGCGGTGCGCTGTCCGTGCAGGGCGCACGCTGGATAACGGGCGTTTATTCGCGCCACTCGAATCTGCCAAAACACGTGCACCCGCACGCGCTGAGGCACAGCTTTGCCACTCATCTGGTAAACGCCGGATGCGATATACGGGTGGTGCAGGAACTGCTGGGGCACGCGAATCTTTCGACAACGCAGCGCTACACTCATGTAAATATGGAAAAACTGAAAGCCGTATACCATAAAGCGCATCCGCATTCTTAAGCGGCGCGCGAAAATTAACAATTAAATAGAGGATTTATGACAGACCAGAAAAAAATCAGAAGTACGACCGTGCTTACGGTGCGGCGCGGAGGCAAAGTAGCCATGGCCGGAGACGGGCAGGTTACTATGGGCGAGACTGTAATGAAAAATAACGCCCGGAAAGTACGCCGGCTGGCTGACGGCAAAGTTTTATGCGGCTTTGCGGGCGCGACTGCGGACGCTTTTACCCTTTTTGACAGGTTTGAGGAGAAGTTAAAAGAGTATTCACGGGATTTAGCGCGTGCTGCCGTGGAACTGGCCAAAGAATGGCGCACCGACCGCTCGCTTAGGCGGCTGGAGGCATTGTTGCTTGCGGCGGATATAAACAAAACTCTGCTGATTTCAGGCACAGGGGACGTGATTGAACCTGCCGAAGACGCTCTGGCGATAGGCTCCGGCGGCAATTTCGCTTATGCCGCGGCTCTGGCCTATCTTGACGGGAGTGATTTTAGCGCCGCCGAAATCGCTGAAAGAAGTCTTAAAATCGCCGGCGGTATCTGCATCTATACAAACGGAAACGTGATTTTGGAAGAACTTTCCGAATGAGCGCCGGACGTCTCGTGTTTTTCCATGCCAGCATCCGGCAGTAGCGATCAATCAGGCGACTGGCAAAAATACGAAGTCATCGGACGCTTACGGGGTGCGTTATGTGTGTATATTGTGGAGGCGATTATTCCGTAAATAAAGTTATGGTATAAAGCGGTATTTTTGTTATGGCACTCGGTAATTCCTAGCACAATTCAGAGAATACCTCATAAGGCTTCTACAGCCAAGAGTTTTCCTTGGCCGCTTGTTTAGTAATCGCGCTATCTTTGACGGCTCCCTACGGCTCAATTCACGGAAATCATTCACAGGATACACCATGTACCGTATCAGATAATTGGTATTCTCACATGTCTCCTTCTCCCACGGCTAATGCGGATAGCAGAAATAAACGGTCATCTCAAGATGTTCAGACAGCTCTTTGTGCTCACTGTTCTCCTTTCCCTGGTCAATGGAAAACGGCGAGCGCGGTGGAGGTATTGTCGTAATGCCCCGGTATGCTAAAGGCTTCCCGCGAAAGAGAAACCCGT
>JAIRSB010000033.1 GCA_031255655.1 Spirochaetaceae bacterium
ATGAGTTCGTTATTTTTTTCAACGATATCGTCTGGTTCAATGAAAAGCGTCTGCCCGCTAGACGAGACCTCGTGTACAATCCCGCGTATGCGCCCCTTAAACTGATGCTTCAATGCTATGACAATCCGCCCATCGCGCTGCGACGGCACGCCGGATTGAAGCATACGCCTAGTGCCCTCGTTATTTGCATACGACAAACTTAGATGCTGTAATTCCTTAGTTATAACGACGATACGGCTTTCTATTTCACGTAATTCCGGCAAGTCACGGACTTTACCGGAATTATCCAAAACACGAAAGACTTCTTGCTCTATCTGTTCTATAACGGCGCCGTCATCCGCACCGGCGCAAAGCTCCGGGTTATCTAACCAGCGCAGTACGGAACGGCCTTCCCGCACAAAGCTGCCGACAGCGAAAGCTTCTTCGAGGCCAAACGCCGCCCCCGTCACATTTAACAGTGGCAGCAAATCACCAATGTCAGGAAGCCGCCCCTGCGATTCAACATCGCCGCTTTTAATCCGGGCAGAGATGAACCCGACATTCCGTTTTATAAGATTTATATCAGATTTATTTGTGAGAGGAACTTCCGACAGAATGCACCTTTGCGCCTCGTCACTGTGCGCGCAATTTGCGACTTGCTCCCGTATTACATCAAATTCCAGTAATCTAAGTGCATTCTCGTTCATACGGAAAACGCTGCCGTCTGTTATACATCAAGATTGCTTACTAGAAGGGCGTTTTCTTCTATGAACTCACGGCGTGGCGCGACATTTTCGCCCATCAACGTTGAAAAAATCCGCTCGGCTTCAACAGCATCATCGAGGTGTATCTGCGTAATGTTGCGGCGCGCCGGATCCATCGTTGTTTCCCAAAGCTGGTCGGGATTCATCTCACCCAGACCTTTATAACGCTGCACGGAAAGTTTTTCGGGGTTACGGCCAGAGGCAGCAAGAATAGCGTCCTTTTCCGCGTCATCGTATGCGTAAAAAGTTTTCTTTTCGTAGGCGATACGATAAAGCGGAGGCATAGCAAGATAAACATGACCACGCGCGATTAAGTCCGTCATATAGCGATAAAAGAAAGTAAGCAGCAGCGTGCGGATATGCGAGCCGTCCACATCGGCATCCGCCATGATTATTATTTTGTGGTAACGTATTTTGGCAGAGTCGAATTCCGCGCCGCAGCCTGCCCCTACGCTGGCTATAATAGGTTGGAGTTTTTCGTTAGTTATGACTTTTTCAATTCGGGTTTTTTCGACATTCAGCATTTTGCCAAATAACGACAAAATCGCCTGAAATTGTCTGTTGCGTCCCATTTTTGCGCTGCCGCCCGCCGAATCGCCTTCCACGATAAATAGCTCGCAGCTTTCCGGGTTTTTGTCAGAACAGTCGGCAAGTTTTCCAGGAAGACCCGCGCTGTCCATAGCGTTTTTGCGGCGGGTAGCGTCCCTTGCGGCACGGGCTGCAAGCCGCGCTTTTGCGGCGAGTACGGATTTTTCTAATATATGCGCTATTACGTCCGGGTGTTTATCGAAAAACAATTCTAGTTGTTCGCTGACAAAGTTTTCCACGACTCCACGCACTTCGGAACTTCCGAGTTTTCCTTTTGTCTGTCCTTCAAACTGCGGATTGGGCACTTTGACCGAGAGTACGGCGGTAAGTCCTTCCCGCACATCATCTCCGGAAAAATTTTCGTCAAACTTTTTCACTTGCTTGGATTTTTTAAGAAACTCGTTTAGCGTGTGAGTTAATGCTGCCTTAAAACCTACAAGATGCGTACCGCCTTCGCGTGTATTTATATCGTTTACGAACGAATACATTATTTCGTTGAAGCCGTCGTTATGCTGGATAGCACACTCTATCTCGATTGTGCCTTGTATGTTGTCTTCACGGCTTCCCTCTATACAAATCGGCTCGTGATATAACACTTTTTTGCCGACGTTAAGGTATTCGACAAAACTTTTGATGCCGCCGTCGAATTTGAATTCATGAAATTTAGGCAATGAAAGCCGCTCGTCCCTTATCGTTATTTTTAGACTTTTGTTCAGGAAGGCAAGCTCGCGCAGCCTGTTACTAAGCGCGTCGAAATTATATGTGGTCGACTCAAAAATAGAGGCGTCGGCTTTGAAACGAATTTCGGTTCCGCGTTTGTCTGTTTTTCCTATTTCGTGTGTCGGCTCTTCTGGAACTCCAGTTCTATAACGTTGCGTGTAGATTTTTCCGTCTATGTATACGAAAGCCTCGCACCATTCTGAGAGCGCGTTTACCACCGATACGCCGACACCGTGAAGTCCGCCGGACACTTTGTAAGATTTCTTGTCGAATTTGCCGCCGGCGTGAAGGCGGGTCATCACCAGTTCCAGCGCGCTTACGTTTTCTTCCGGATGAATATCTACCGGAATGCCGCGCCCGTTATCCACAATCCTGACAACGTCATTGCCTTCCAGTACAACGAGTATTTCCGAGCAGAAGCCCTGCATCGCCTCATCGATAGAGTTGTCAACAACTTCAAAAACGAGATGATGCAGCCCGTCTATTCCGGTTGTCCCTATGTACATACCAGGCCGTTTTCGTACAGCCTCCAGCCCTTTTAGTACCTGTATATTTTGTGCCGAATAATTATTCTGTTCCATAATGAAGCATTATAGTATATCGGGGCAATATTTGGAAGCTGTCCGAATGAAAGGTGGACATGGGTGCAAGGTGCGGGCAAAGCCGCCGCCATACCTGCGGCGTACTTTTGCGAGCAAAACTAAGCAATCCATTAAAGCCACAACAGATGTCATGGATTGCTTCGCCGCTACGCGTCTCGCAATGACGGCGGCTGTCCGGCTCCGTGCGTTATTTCTTATTCTGTAGTTCTTGAAGCCTCTGAATTACCAGAATCGCCCGAATCGCCCGCTTCAATCAGCTGACGTGACAGCTTGATGATGCATTTGTTACCGTGATCAGCGACATAGAGGTTTCTGTCATCATCAATGGCTATGCCGTAGGGTTTGTCAAACGTGACTTCAGTTTTGCCGCCTGCGATGGTGCTTTCAACCCAGACGTGCCGGCTGTCGTCGAACTCGTCCTCAGCGGGAGTTTTATTAGCAGGGTCTTCATCAACGGGGGCGTTCTTGGCAGGGACCCTCTTAATAATGACATCAAAATTGTCCTCATCCGGCTCGTTGCAGGCCGCAAACAAACTAAGGCAGATAACTGGTAACAGTAAGAAACGTTTTAGCGGATATTTTGCAGTGGGGGGAGGGGGTAAATTGCCCAATTTTTTGAAATGATAAATGTTTTCTCGCATAAAAAACTCCTTCTTTAACGAAACAAAAATTAACGCCCGCAAGGGTGTTTTGCGGCGCGGTGAATGCCGCGAGCCTAAACGGTATAATACAGTGGAAATAAAATCGTCAAGCATCTGGCAGTGTGCCCAACAGGCTGTTTTGTAATGTAGTTTTCTGCCGCAAACTTTTATGTTAGGCTGTTTTTTGATAAGGCAAGTCAGGGGCTTGACTACTAAAATGAATTCAAGATATTATCCCTTCGATTTATCGCCTATAAATAATTTATGGAGAGTAGCGTTGTGGATAAGAAATTTTTGAATAAAATGGAAAAATCACTGACCAAACTGAAAAAAGAAATCATTGATAATCTTGTCATAAGCAATAATGATTTCAAAGATATAGTCGAAGGCATGGATCCTAAAGACTTGGCCGATATTGCCTCTGATGATATTGACCGAAAAATGATTGAGGCTATAGGCTCGAAAGAATTACAAAGGCTCAAACAGATTGACGCGGCTTTAACCCGCATAAAACAGGGTAAGTACGGACGATGCGTTAAATGTGGAATGGCTATACCCCACGATAGGCTGGAGGCGATTCCGTACGCCCTAATGTGTATTCAATGTAAAAGCGCCGATGAGCGCCGGTATCGTTGAGTAAGATTTGATGTCCGGCAACGAGACTCACTGCCGTTTAGCCAGTGCGGAATTAGCTGGTCTTTCGATATTTTCCGCTTTGAGGGAACATCCTTTAATAAGCGCGTTTCTTGACGCGCTCAATCTGAAAGCCGAAAGCAGTCCCGCGGCGGCGCTGTCTGCGTGGGCGGCTTTCACAACGGAGTTTGCCCGCTATTCCGATGGCAGGAGCTTTGCCCGCGTTATTTACGCTCTTGCGCTTGCCGATGTTAATGTCTTTACGCTTGCTGCCGAACGCGGCGTTTTTAATAAGAATTCTTTTGTTTGCAGGCTTGCCGCCAACGATATTTTGGCTCTATCCCGCGTGGCGGCTTTTGATTTCAAATATCTTTCCGGGTTTCTGTGCGATATTCTTTGCGGCGGCGGCAT
>JAIRSB010000114.1 GCA_031255655.1 Spirochaetaceae bacterium
ACATCGGCGGCAATGCGACAAAATCCAACTCTTATGGCGGCGGAGGCGGTGGCGGCGACAATCATGTAGGCGGCGGCTTCACCCCCGAAGTGAACGGCACATCGACCATGTACGGCAACGGGTCTTTCAAAATTGAATATGTAGAAAATTAACAAAACTCGCTTCCATGAACCCCAACGCGCGCGGCGCGTTGGGGTTCCTTCCTTTCACATTAAAGCCCGCTTCTATCAAAAAACACACCCGACAGTACGAGTGAGCAGCCCTCTACAGTACGGTCGAGCCACCCTCGACAGTACGGGTGAGCAGCCCTCTACAGTACGATCGAGCCACCCCCGACAGTACGGTCGAGCCACCCTCGACAGTACGGTCGAGCCACCACCGACAGTACGAGCGAGCCACCACCGACAGTACGGTCGAGCCACCACCGACAGTACGGTCGAGCAACCCCCGACAGTACGAGTGAGCAGCCCCCGACAGTACGGTCGGGCAACCCCCGACAGTACGAGCGGGCAGCCCTCAACAGTACGAGCGGGCAGCCCTCGACAGTACGAGCGGGCAGCCCTCGTCATTGCGAGGCGCGGCAGCGTCGAAGCAATCCAGCCAAGTTAAACTGAAAATTCCTGATTACTGCGCGAAATCCTTAGACATAAACCCTCATTCGTGCTATATTGTTCATCGGCTTATCGTGGATCGTTCTGACCGTGGAGGCTGACCGAGCCGCGGCGCGGCTTGTTTTAACATGAGCTTAAATGAATGATGGAGGCTCTTTATGAAAACTAACAAGATTTGTAGATTAATGCCGCTTATCGCAATGCTGGTTTTCGCCGTATCGTGCGACGAAGGCAGCGAAGATATCGGCAGCATACTGGTAGGAATTGGAGGCAATACTCCTCCGCAAACCTACGGAATCAGCTATGTGGGTTTAGGTAAAACTTTTAGTGATCTAGTTCCTAGAGAGTTAGCTCAGGTATAAGTGATAATGCTAAGTCTAAAACGCGTTCTTTGAAGGCCAGTTTGAAGTCATAAGGGGTTTGTATGTGGAAATATGTTAAGGGATTTATAGAAGAAAAAGAAAGAAAAGGGTTAAAGAATGGTTAAATTGTTATTAGTGTTTTAGCTCTTGGTCTTTTTATATTCTCAGTTTGTAAGATAGTAATAGCAGATATTAGTATTCAAAGATTGGAGGAGGATGATTAAATGGCTTTAGATAGTATTAACATTATGTCAAGTTTAGTGTTTAGTTTTGTAGCCACAGGTATAGCTGTGGCTTCTTTTGTTTTTACTGTTATTAGTAACCATAAAAATGAAAAGCAAGAAAAGGAGGAACGTCAAAGGTTGATAGATGAGGCTAAAAGGTTAGAAGAGAAAGCTGATAAAGAAGCACGTAAGATATTTTTAGCTAATTCTTTTCTTAATAAAGATATAAACTGGGAAACACGTCAGAGGTGTTTTGATGAGTATACTATGCTTGGGGGTAATAGTAGTTATGCTACTTATTTTCTTATAGAGGCTAAGGAAAGGGAGAATAAGAAATAGAAGGAAATTGATGCTGCTAACGTTAGCGATTTTATGAGCGTGAAAGAAGGCGGCTGGCCTAACGGCGGCAAAGGCGGGGGGAGTTATCATTGGGGCACCTCCCGTTATACCACCTCCGGCGGAGGCGACAATCATGTAGGCGGCGGCTTCACCGCTGAAGTGAACGGCACATCGACCATGTACGGCAACGGGCTTTTCAAAATTGAATATGTAGGAAATTAACAAAACTCGCTTCCAGAACCCCAACGCGCGCAGCGCGTTGGGGTTATCTCTTGGGGTTCCCTCCTTTCGTATTAAAGCCCGCTTCTATCAAAAACATTCCCGACAGTACGGTCGAGCCACCCCCGACAGTACGAGTGAGCAGCCCCCGTCATTGCGAGGCGCGGCAGCGTCGAAGCAATCCAGCCAGAGTCTGCCTAGCAATGACGGGTGTAATTCGCGGGCATACCGACTTTTCATTACGGCATGCTTTGTGTATGCTCACAGTATGGCAAACTTACGCGATATTCGTACGCGCATGAAATTGATTTCCCAAACACTAAAGGTTACTAAGGCGATGAACCTTATCTCCACGGCAAAACTGCGAAAAGGGCGGCGTTTGCTGGCGGATACGGAACCGTATTTTAACCGCATTCAACGAACAATGGCCAATTTGCTGCACAGCGCGGGGAAGGTCGAAAGTCCGTATTTTGCGGAAAAAAAAGGCGGGCGCACCTGCGTAATAGCAGTGACCAGCGATAAAGGGCTTGCGGGCGGTTACAACGCCAACATATTTCGTTACGTCTCCGGTGTATGCAAAACGGTCAGCAATCCGGTATTGATACTAATCGGCAACATAGGACAGCGTTACTTTGTCAACTCGCCATACATGGTGCTGGAAAATTTTTCGTTTGGCTCAAGGATAATCACACTTGACGATGCCAGTGTGATAGCCGAGTATATAGTCTCTCAGTTTGAATGGGGCGTGTTCAACGAAGTTAGGATAGTTTATACCCACATGCAAAACACGCTGACGCTGGTACCGGCGGAGCGCGTTGTGCTGCCGTTTAACGAGGAGAGGATGCGTTCCGCCGGTTCCGATTCCGTGTTCTTAGAGATAGAAAAGAAAAAGCCTGCCCAGTTGGACTATATCCCTTCGCCGGAAGCGGTTTTTAACTCGCTGGCTCCTCAGTACATCAAGGGGCTTATTTACGGCTGTCTTATCGAAGCCTACGCCAGCGAGCAGAGCGCGCGTATGAGCGCCATGGAAGAGGCCAGCAAAAACGCTCGCGATATTCTTGATAAACAACAGCTTTTCTATAATCATACACGGCAGGCGAGCATAACACAGGAAGTTACCGAGATAGTCTCCGGCACCGCCGCATTGATGGACAACTAAAATACAAATGCCGCGGAAGCGGCGCTTAATATGACGGTATCAGCTGATACCGTTTTCGGACGGCTTGTTTAGCGTTGGCTGCGTCGAAAAGCGTTTTTCGTGTTTTCGGATTGCCGGCGGAACAAGTATGTAAATGAGCAGGTATGAAGAAATTTACATGTTTTTTTAACATACTTTTATTCGCGGCAGTGTCCATTCAGGCGATAGATTGGGATCCAGATTCTTACGGTTCCATAACTGACTATCTGGAAAGCATTTACGGTATTGACGATAACGCCGGACTGACCGCTTTTCCCATACTCAACATACCTATCGGAGGACGAGCCGAAGGTATGGCGGGGGCTTACTCCGCGGTCGCGGATGATGTCTCGTTTATCGAATGGAATCCCGCCGGTTCTTCCATGTTGACGGTCTCGGAGTTGGCTTTCTTTCATAACAACTGGATTGCCGACACCAAAATAGAGGGTTTGGCTTACGCGGCGCGTTTTAACCACTTAGGTATAGGTGTAAGCGGAAAATGGCTGTATACGCCGTTCACCCAGTACAGTTATTTCGGGGAACGGCTTTCCAAGGGCTACTATTCGGAAGCCGTCGCTGTGCTAAACGGCTCTTATACCCTTCTCCCCGGCTATTATTTCAGCGGCGTGTCCGTGGGTGTAAATCTGAAAGGTGCGCTGCGTTCTATGCCGGATTACGCGGATGAAAGCGGTAAAGTGCGTTCCGGTTCCGGCGGCGAGCAGTCGGCGACGGCGTTGCTGCTTGATATCGGGGGGCTTACGCGGTTCAACTTATTCAAGTTTTACAATTCGCGCGACCGCAATACATCGGCGGCTTTTGTTATACGCAATATCGGACTCCCCGTTCTTGGAGACCCGCTTCCAGCGGTTGTCGTCGCTGCCGTTTCTTATCGTCCCATACGTCCCGTACTGCTGTCGTTCGACCTTTCTTTTCCGGTAAACACAGTGGACATAACATTGTCCGAAAAACCTTACTGGGCGGCAGGGCTTTCGATAACGGCGACAACTTTTTTGTCGATGCGGGCGGGGCTTTTGATGAAGGCGGGCGGCATACGCGCCGTGATAGGCAGCGCGATAGACCTTCAGTATATCAATTTCGATGTGAATTATACTCTCGATTTGCTGACACAGTTACAGCCGCTAAATCGTGTCGCGCTCGGCGTTCGTTTTAATTTGGGGGACAATGACCGGAAATCGAAAAGCGCTCTGGTTGACGAATACTATCTTGCCGGACTGGACGCTTACTCCAAAGCGAATGACGCGGAAGCCCGTATCTGGTTTGAAAGGGCTTTGGAAGTAAACCCGCGTTTCGAGCCGGCTCAGGAGGCACTACAGGCTCTTGAGGAATACCGGAAACTTAACGATCGTATTGAGCAGATGCGCCGTCTTGACTATTAGGGTGCGAATAGGGCGCGAAAAAGCGTCCGCCCCACCGCTGTCATAGTCTCATTCGTACTCCCGCGAAAGCCGGAGTAACATAAAAAGTGACGGCTTTTTTCTGTATGTCGTCATTCAACAAGCCGTTGAAACTGCGCCCGACTGTTTTTCCAACGGCATAGCCTATTAAAGCTCCGGCTACCGCTTCCGACAACCAGTGAACATTCAGCGTAACTCCAAGTCCTATGAATGTCGCGTAAGAATACGCCGCTACTTTTAGAAAGAAATTAGATGGATACATTTCCGCCACGACAGCGGCGGCGGCAAAAGCGCAGGCGGTATGGCCGCTCGGCCAGCCTCTGATGGGATTCATGTTAAACCAGTCGAATTCACCGCTAAAATCATCCAGCTCAGAACGTCTCGTGTGGTCAAGCGTGTTAATTATGCCCGGCATGGCTCTGCCGCTAATCATTTTGAGCGGCGATTGAATCGCGAGTGTTACTAGCACCGACTGCGCCAGAGCCAAACCTGTGATTTGCAGTTTTTCATTTTTGAGGCTCCGTCCCGACGTATATGCGACTATAGGTACTATTGCCGGGACGACATATCCAATGAATAAACTGGGAGCGCCGAGTTTGGCTAAACGCAGATTATTATAAGAAATATTCCGCCATTTCCAATCCATGCCTGTTTCAATAAAGAGATAAGTCTCCGCGGCGGCGGCCGCGAAATTCATTCCGTAATTGTATGTAATCGAATTCAACATATTCCAGCCAAAATCATGAAAAACGCTCGATATGGGGACGAACGGAGTTTTGTCATCCTGCCCGTACAGCGTTGTTTGAAGAATAAAAAAAACAATCACGAAAAAAATCATTCTGCGTCGTTTTTTCCCAAAAAACATCATATCGCCTCCAGTTTATTCACGCCCAGGCGCGGCAAATGAACTCAACGCCTTTTGCGGTTTGAGCCTGTCAGCCGGTACAGTTTTGAACGTCCGCTTTTTCCTATTTGTTCGATGAGTTCAAGACGATTGAGGACGTATACTGTCTTACGGGCAAGGTTTGGCTTTATGCCGCTTTTATACGCGAGGGACGCGGCGGTAAAAGCCTCGTCCGCTTTGAATGGAACGAATTGCAGATAGTCTTTCAAGCGGCGCAGCATGATAGACCGCTTGCGTTTTTGCAGGAATTTATCTTGTACGCTCACGCCGCCGCGCCGCCATGAGCCTTTGCCGTCGGCTTTACGTTCCTCAAGGACGTCGACAACGGCGAGTTCAACCGACAGATTTGGCAGCAGCGGCAGCGTGGGTGCGTACACAAGCGCGTTAAAAAGGTCCCATTTGCAGCCATGTTTGGGGCTCTTCCGCAGGCGCGTCAAATTGCCGTCATTGTCGTACAAGGCTATGCGTTTTTCTTCGATTATGGGATGGACGATTTTTACGCGGTGGCGCCCGCTAAGTTTCGGCAGTTTTTTGCTAAGCGGCGCGAAACTTCCAGTCTGTATCTCGATAATATCGCCCGCTTTATTCACGCAGTCGCAGATGTAAACCCCGTTGGCAACCTCTGTTCCGCCCCCTTTTCCCGCGTAATCGTTTTTTAACGCGCGGTGCAGGGAGCTTTCATTTTCAAGTCCTATCACCTTAGTAATCAATATAATATAAAATTCGAGCTAAAAACAGCGTACAAGCTTGTGTTTTTAGGGCAAAAATACCGATATATAAGAGTATGAAGCGTTCATATCTGTTATTAGCGTTTTTGTGCGCCGCCAGCGGCGTGTCATGCACTTTTGATTACGGGGCGGCAGCCGGCGGAGAATCGCCTTATCCTGACATAACGATGGAAGACCTGGACTATGTTAGAGTACGCAGAGGCACTCCGCTGGCGCGTTTGCAGGCGGAAGTCGCGGAACGGTACGAAAACCGCCGCCGCATGGAATTGAAAAACTATAGCTTTGAACAGTATAATACAACAAATGAGGAAGTTGACGCGATAGGCTCAGGCGGTTTCGCGTCTGTTGAACTTGACACCAGCAATATCCACATGTCGGACGGCGTGGAAATCATTGTGGATACGGAAGACATAACTTTGGAAACGGAACGTCTCGATTGGGACGACGGCAGAAAGTTTTTGAAAGGCGGCGACAACGATCCGGTGAGTGTGGAACAGCCTGACGGCACTCGTTTCACGGGTTCAGGTTTTTCCGCGGATGTACGGGCGAGGAGTTGGCTTGTTTCATACAACGCAGCTGGTGTTTATATCCACGAAGAGGATGAGGACTCCGGCGAGGAAACTGACGGATTGGAAAATGAGGACGAGGCTGAAACTGAAATTGAGGATGAGATTGAAGCTGAAATCGAAAATGAAAATGAGTCCGCAAACGCCGCAGCTTTCTCCGGCGGCTAAAAATACCCAGTCTAGGAAAAATATCTCTGTCCGGTCTTTAGTTCTGACTCTCGTTCTATTCCTTTTTACTTCCGGTGGAAAACTCTTTGCGGATACTTTCACGTTCAAAGCGGACAGAATGAACGGCAACAAGGCTACCGGCAAGGAAGTTACAATTCTAACCGGAAACGCCGAAGTGCGCTCCGACAATCTTCTGCTTAAAGCCGACCGGATAGAGCTTATCGGTAGTGATAATAACATAATAGAGTGTTCGGGTTCGGTTTGGGGAAATCAGGAAGAAAAAGAAATCTTTTTTAGAAGCGACAGGATGATATATGACCGCGACAAAAAAATCGCTCATCTGGAGGGTAATTCAACACTGGAAGACAAGCGAAACGAAATTGTCGCGAGGGGGCGTTACATCGAATACGATGAAAATGCCGAGATAACGGTGTTTCAAATATCCGTGCGTCTTTTCAAAGACAATATGGTATGCCGTTCGGAATATGCTGTTTACCGCAGAGAGGAACAACTGCTTGACCTTTCCGGTTTTCCGGTTGTGTATAAGAAAAGCGATGAATTCCGCGCGGACAGAATCAGGGTGGATTTAGACACTGATGATGTCATCATGGAAGGCGCAGTCTCAGGTTCTATCAAGGAATAGTTGATGGGCTTTCTGAATAAATGCGACGCTATTCTTGACCAGCCTGCCTCTCCGCCGGAAGCTGAACGCCGTTCTCCGCGCCCCGCACAACGGCAAACGGCGAAGACCGGGACAGTCTCTCCGGCACAGCGCCAGACGACAATAGGCAGGACGCCGCCGGTTACTACCACGACTCGGCGGACGACGGAGAGCAGGGTGCGGACAGCGGCTCCCACGCGGACTAAGACAGCGGAGGCCGGAACGCGGACAGGCGCTCCGGTTCGGCGGCAAACAACAGTGGACAGAACGCGGACGGCGGAGTTCGCGCCGCGCCGGACAACGGAAACGGAAAGACCGTCGGTCATCACTCCGCGGACAGCAGACAGTGTCAAAGAGTCTCCAGCCGCGCTAAATGACGCGAAATTCGAGGATTTACGCAGCAAAAAAAAAAGCGACGAAACCTCTATCAGTGCGGAATATTCCGACAGGCGTGGGGCTTCACGCGCTACGGACAGACGGCGCATCAGGAGAAACGCCGATGGAAAAAGCACGCTTACAATCTCCGATTTACGCAAGAATTTCGGCTCAAAAGAGATTGTCCGCGGCGTAGGCTTTTCGATGAAGGGCGGCGAAGTCGCCGGTCTGCTTGGTCCTAACGGCGCAGGTAAAACCACCATTTTTTATATGATCGTGGGCTTTTACAAGCCCAGCACAGGCGACATAAAATTGAACGGCGTAAGCATAACAAACGGCCCGATGTACCGCAGGGCAAGGATGGGCATAGCTTATCTTCCGCAAGACGCCTCGATTTTCCGTAAACTGACGGTAGAGCAAAACATTTGGGCTATACTGGAAAGCCGCGGAGACCTAAATAAAAAAGAGAAAAAGCAAAGGCTTGAGGAACTTATCTCCGATTTCGGCATAGGGCGCATAAGGAAACAGTACGGCTACACATTATCCGGCGGAGAGCGCCGGCGCACTGAAATCGCGCGCGCGCTGGCGATAGACCCCAAATTTTTGCTTCTTGACGAACCTTTCGCCGGAATAGACCCGATAGCCGTGCACGAAATCAAGCAGATAATCAAGCGGCTGTCCGACGAGGGTATCGGAATTCTGATAACCGACCACAATGTCCGTGACACGCTGGAAATAACGGACGCCGCCTTCATCATAAATCACGGTCTAATCGTCGCCCGCGGAGCCCGCGAGGATATTTTGGCTAATCAAACTGTGCGCGATGTGTATCTTGGCTCCGAATTCAAGATGTGATTCTTCCACTCTAAACATGACGAATAAAAAAGCCGAAATTTACTAAGACGGGACTTGAAGCAATTCTTCCTGAACGAGGCCGACGGAACGGCTTCGCAATCAAAAAATAAACACGGATTGTTATTTTAAGGAGGCAGGGCAGTGTTAAATACAGCCCTATTCAATACATCCGGTTTTTCGCTATCCCAGCCCACCCCGCCGGGTCCGGCGCTTACAAGCAATTCTCCAAGTTTTCCACCTCTGATCACGTCATCAAATCAGGCAAAGCCTGATTTGGCGCTGGAAACGTCAAACGCGCTTAAATTTTCGGATTATTTGGCGGCAGTGGCTGAAAAAGCCCCGCCCAAAGAGGAAACCGCCGCGCCGCCGGAAACGGCAGAGAAAGCCGGTGAAGATGAGAGAGCGGAGGACGTGAAAAATGATGAAGACAGAGAAAACTATCTGGCCGCGGCGTCCGCGGCCTCGCACGGCGCGGCGGCGAATGCTACCAAAAATCCGCAAGATCTGGAGAGCGCCGGAGAAGCGGACCTAAAAACCGGAGAGACGCTGGTAAAACTTGACGCCTCCGCCAAAGGCGGAGGCGCGGCGGAGGCGGCTGAAATCCCACCGGAAACGGAAGAGATGGCGCAGACGGAGGAAATCGCGGCGACAGCAGAGGGCGCGGTGGACGCGGAGGGGAGGCGTCCACATAAGACTGGAAAGCACGGTGCGCCGGAGGCGGGAGGGGAGGCCCAAGCCGAAAAAGCGGCGGACATTCCGGTGGATTCTGAGAACTCAAAGCCGCTTAACGCGGAGGAGCTTGCGGACGAAAAAAAGACGACATCTGAGCGGATCGCGCTCGAAGCGGACGACAGCGGCGGCGTACATGGCAGCGCGAACGCAGCGGGTAAGAAGCAAGAGCGCGGTGAAGGCGCGGCAAGGGCTTCGCCGGAGGGCGAAAACCCCGCCGCCGCGCTTGCCGCCGCCGGAACGAGAGGGGCGTCTCCGGCAAAAGGCTCCGAACGGGAGGGGGAGGGCAAGACTTCCGCCAGAAAGAAGCAGGCGGTAGAGCGGGTGAAGCATCGCGCGGAACATTCCGGCCAGAGTGCCGTCGTGTTCGACGGCAGCGCGGCGCGTCCCGCCGAAGGGCGGGACGCGCCGCGCGTAAACGCGGGCGGGACGCCGGAGACGGAAATCGTTGTGAATATGCGCACCGAGGCGCGTAGCACGGCAGCGGACGGCAGGGAGGGTTTTTCCAACAAGATGCCGGCCTCGTTCGAAAACTTTCTTGCCCGTGAGCTTCAACAGAATTTGGGCGGCGACATTGTCCGGCAGGCGCAGATTTTGCTGCGCGAGGGTGGCGAAGGGACTATCCGCTTGTCGCTTAGGCCGGAGTCCTTGGGCAAGGTCAAGATACATCTTGAAATGGCCGAAAACAAGGTTACCGGAAAAATCGTCGTGGAAAGCGGAGAGGCTCTTAGAGCGTTCGAGCACGAGCTGGCCTCACTCGAAGAGACTTTTCGCAGTGAGGGTTTTGACGGCGCGAACCTTAGTCTTGAGTTAGAGGAGCGTCCCGACCCGCGAAACAGTGAAGACGGGCGGCAGGCGGAGGGGGCGGCGAAGTTTTCGGTTAGAACGGCTTCGTCCCGTTACGATGGCGCGGTGGACAAGGTTACGTTCATAGACGCTGCCTATTCCACAAAACAGGTAAATGTTCTTATTTAGGTCTGCAGGGTCTTTTTATAATGTTCTTTATTAAGGTTTTAAGGAGTTTTATTTATGGATATAAACATTAATTTAGATGCCAAAGAGATGGCGGAGACAAAGCGTTTTGTTGACAACTTCAACGCTAAAATCAATGACGGAAAGGTCAAAAGTCAAAGTCTGGGACGGGATGATTTTCTAAAACTGCTGGTAACTCAGCTTTCGTATCAAAATCCGGCGGCTCCTATGGAGGATAGGGAATTCATAGCTCAGATGGCGCAGTTTTCGTCTCTTGAACAGATGACGAACATGGCAAGCGATTTTTCAAAGTTGGCGGAAATAATCACGGGAAGTGAAGCTAATTCCGCTATCGGTAAGTCGGTAGAAATCATGGAAGGCGAGAATATGGTCCAGGGAACGGTGAAGGCGGTAACGCGCGGCGGTTCTCCACAGGTGCTTGTAAATGGCAATTATTACCAGTGGAGTCAGGTAACAATGGTTTTTGAAGAATAATCATTTTTAGAAAATGCGAGGTAATGCTTTATGATGCGATCATTGTTTTCCGGCGTTTCTGGTTTGCAGAATCATCAGACTAGAATGGATGTTGTGGGCAACAACATTGCCAACATAAACACGACGGGTTTTAAGAAAGGGCGGGTTAATTTTCAGGATATGTTGTACCAGCAGCTTCAGGGCGCGGCGCGTCCAACGGAAGAAGTGGGCGGCATAAACCCGAAGGAAGTTGGGCTTGGCATGTCCATAGCTTCGATAGACACGATACACACACAAGGTTCTTTGCAGACTACCGGTAAGATGACGGACGTGGCTGTTATGGGGCAAGGGTTCTTTGTGCTTGCGGAGGGCAACAATCAGCTTTACACGCGGGCCGGAGCTTTTGACCTTGATAACGAGGGGACACTCGTGAACCCGGCTAACGGCATGAAGGTGCAGGGCTGGATGGCGGAGGTGGTAAACGGCGTTACTCTGCTGGAGGTTTCCCGCGATGTGGGCGACCTGAACATTCCGGTAGGCAGCAAGGATCCGGCGCGCGCCACCACACGGATAGACTTTGCCTGCAACCTAGACAAGCGGACGCCGTTCATTGCCGAAGGCGCGGACGAGGCGGCGGTGCGTCAGGGAACATGGAACACACAGATAGAGATTTACGATTCTTTCGGAGAGGTGCATATCTTGCAGGCTTCTTTTACCCGCGTGCCTGACACGGCGAA
>JAIRSB010000124.1 GCA_031255655.1 Spirochaetaceae bacterium
AGCGCACGTTTTTTTGGACGGCGTGGAGGTAAAAGGGCGAGAATTCGATGCTGAGGCCGGCTGGCGGACAGTTAAAGTTAGCGCCTTCGGCTGGGAAGACGAGCAAAAAACGATTTTTATAGGCAGTGATAAAAGCGTTACCATCAATTTTGAACTAAAACGCGCCGCGTTCACTCTGGACGGATTGCGGGTAAGCCGCGCGGTTTTCAATCCGTACGCTATGGGAGCGCGGGCTTTTGTATCAATCGACTTTAGCGTAAACGCGACGGGAAGCGGACGCTTCAAAGTTCTTGACAGCGCGGACAATGAAGTGTTTTTATCAATATTCGACGAGTTCCGGCAAGCCAATCAGCATTATAGCTGGGACGGCAGGGACAGCGGCGGCGAAATTCTGCCGGACGGGGTCTATACAGTCAAAATCGAGGCGAAAGGTGGTGAAAACGGCGAGAGTTTGTCGCTGTCCGCTCCGGTAGAGATAGACGCTTCGCTGGAGGACACGCCTGCCGCGCTTGGTTCCGCGCTGGCGGGCATGGTTCTTGTCCCGTTCGCGGCAAGCCAGCCTAAAGGCAGCTTCCAGATAGAGGCCGGAATAATAATCGGAAATCTGCCGGATGTTTCCGTGCCTGCGAACGCGCTGCTGTTTTCCGCTGCCTTTTGTTTTACGCCGCTGGACACATGGCAGTTTGCCGCCGCCATAAACATAAGACCGGATGAAAACGGTGCGTCCGTATCAGCCGCAGCCGGAAGCGTAAAAAAGGAATTGTGCGCGCCGGCCGGCCTCGTGCCCGGTATCGCGGCGGCCGTCGGTTACGGGTTGGCAACGGGCGGCGGCGTATCCGGCGATGCCGGATACAGTGGACTAGAATCGGCAGGCGGCATAAAATCCGGCTTGCAGGCGGCAGTCCCGTTTAGTTGGCGCGCCGGACGCCACGCCTCGCTGTACCTTGCGCCCTCCGCCTTGTGGGCATCTGAAGACGGCGCGCTGCGTGAGCCGCTGCCGTGGATAGTGCTTTCGTGGGGGGCAATGTTGCATTTCGGGCCGCTTTCCGCCGGAGCTTCGGCGCAATACCCAATCGCCACACGGGAAGGCATTGAAGGGCTTTACCCCGCGATGGCGGCGGAATTCCGTTTTAACCCGCCGCGTTCCAACCTTAGCGTGGGTCTACAGTCCGGCGTTTTTTTCGCTGACGCCGGTAACGGCGCCGGCGTGTACGTTTCCGGCGGGATGTTCATAGGGATGTTTTTTTGATGAAGGGCGTGGAAATACTGTATGAGGACGACGACTGCCTTGTCATCAATAAGGCGGCGGGGCTGCCGGTGCAGGGCGGGTGCGGCGCGGAAGTAAATCTGGACGCGATTTTGACGGCATTGTACAAACCACGCCCGTTGCTGGTGCACAGACTGGATAAAGACACCTCCGGCGTAATCCTTACCGCAAAAAGCTCCGCCGCCGCCGCTTATTTTTCGCGGGCAATCGCCGGAGGGCAGGCGCGAAAACGCTACCTGGCCATTTGCAACGCGCCGCGAATGCGGCGCGACGCGGCATCAACGCAGAGCGTTGGTGTTGGTGAAGGGACAATTGACAGCGACCTAACGCAGAAGGGAGCGAAGAAAGCCGCCGTAACGCACTACCGCAGACTTGCCCGGAACGGAGAATATGCGCTGTTTCAACTGGAGTTGGGCACAGGCAGGATGCACCAGATACGCCGCCACATGGCGCAAAGCGGACAGCCGGTATTGGGGGACGGGAAGTACGGCGATTTTTCACTGAACAAGCGTTTTCGCAAAGAAAGCGGCGTAAAACAGCAGCTGTTGCATGCAGTAAACCTTGTTCTGCCGCGTCAAAACGGCGGCATACTGGAAATATCCGCCCCGCTGCCTGCTCATTTTCGCAAAGCACTTGAAATTTTGGGGTTTTCCGGTGTGTTTGCGGCTGGCGGCGAATAGCTTATAAGCCGTTTTCGCTGAAAAAGTGGATTTTTTGAATTTGTTGGTGGCAGCCCACTATATAAAATGCGTATTTTTCCCGATAATGTAAGGTATGGCTGATAATGAATTTTTGGAAAGATTAAAAAGCGCGTTGGATGCGCGAAAAGACTGGTTCGATAATTCCGAACTACTCAAACTCAAAGAAGAATTTACAACTTTTCACGCAAATGTTTCTACCCTTTATGACCTGTTCGCGAAAAGGGGTTTCATTGCGGAGGACATCTATAAAGAGGAAACTAAAGTTACTGAGTTGACCATCCCGCCTAGCGGTCCCTTTTCTGAAAACAATAAACGGGGGCAATTGGGGCAGCGGATAGCCGCACTGGACAACTCGCTCGATTTTTTGATTAACTTTCACGGACTTACCGTTTCAAGCCTGACGCAGGATAAAATTAAAACGATAATCGGCATAGTAAAATATATAGACTGGCTGCACCTCACGCCGGATGGCATAAATATTACAACGCAGGCGGTAAGCGAGGTTGTGTCAAACATAAGACACGGGAACCTTGATCCGATTACGTCAAAAGTGCTCACAGATTCGCTGGCCGCGATTTCCGGGTCTACAAAAGTGATAATAAACACGTTGAAACTTCTAAACGATTTCAATCGTGAAAGCTATAAATACGATGTCCGAATAAATATTACAGCTTCAATGAAGGATTCCGAGGCAAATCTGGAGAACATCAGCGAAAAGTTTAACAAACTCATGACAGACAAAATTCTTTATCCTGACCTTATAAACGAAATTATAAGAGAAGATTATTCCGCGGACTCGTTGTCTATGCAAGACGCCGCGATACAGCGGCTCACCGTCGAGATGGGCAAGCCGGATAAAACCACTAAGGCGGATTCACCTTCTTTCAAGAAGGGATTGCTCAGCGGGCTTAATATTTTGTCTTCGGCGGTTTCCAATCTTTCCGAGATTTACGAAAAAATAAAAAAGAATCATGACCTTTTAGAAGATCAAAAAAACAATCTTTGGGAATTCTTAAAAAAAATCGTGGCGCAAATTATCAATTCCGACATGGGGCAGGCTGTATACGAGGTTGAATCAATAAACCCCAAAAACGGCAAAACCGTGCGGGAAAAACTAAATTTCAGCGGTTTCTGCACCATGTTGGAAAAACGGATGGCAATTTTGTCTTCATTTTCTCAAACTGGAGCCGCCGCGAAGAAACTTGCGGATATGGAAGAGGACAGCCTCGCGGAACTGCTTAGGCGCAACATAAAAGAGGTGCAAAACATTCATAAATTGCTTGATAGTCTCGACAACTATTTCAAGAAAATGACTGAAAAATCAACACGCGCAAGATTGAAGGGGATTAAGCCTGAGCTTTCCGCGCTGAAAAACGCGATTACAAAGGCGAGCGAAAAATTGCAGGATTACACCATTGGAAAAGAAGAAGAAGAACAGTTTAAGAAACTTGAAAACGGTGATTAAAAATAAAAGCGGAGATTTTCGATATTTGAAAGACTTAAAACCGCGCGCCGCTCCGCGCTCTTTGTTTTTTTTATTCGCGTTGCTTATAAGTTTTCCCATGTCCGCCACGGAAAGCACACGCGAAACACCGGAATACGCGCGAAGGCGTCCTCCGGTTGTCAACCGCGATTCGCTTACGATGACCATGTCAGGCAGCGATATAGAGTTAGATTTCCGCAAATCGTATCTATCGGGCGAGGCTCAATTCTATACCGGTTTGTACGAGGGGCTTTTTTCGTATAATCCGGTAACTATGGAGCCGCTTTCCGCCGTGGCAAGCCGCTGGAATCTGTCTGACGATAAGAAAGTGTGGACATTTACATTACGCAGCTATGCCCGTTATTGGAACGGCGACCCCGTCCGCGCCATGGATTTTCGCAATTCATGGCTTTCCCAGCTTGAGCCGGGAAGCAATTCACCGTATTCATCGCTTTTTGACATCATAGAAGGCGCTAACGATTACCGCACCGGACGCATTACAGACAAAAACAAAGTCGGGATAGAAGCGCCGGACGACAGGACGCTCATCGTGCGTCTAATCTCCCCCGCTTCATTTTTTCCAAGCATGCTTTGCCATCATTCTTTTAGTCCGATACATCCATCAATGCTAAACGTGGATGACTGGTCAAAAACAGCTCCCATATCCAACGGGCCTTACTACCTGTTGGAGAATAGTGGGAAGACGAAAACGCTTGCCCGCAACGAATTCTACTGGGACGCGAACGAAGTAACACTCAAAACGATTACTGTAAAACTTACGGACGACGGGGACGAGGCTTCCGCGTTATGGAATTCCGGCAGCGTGCGCTGGATTTCTGGAGAAGTTAATATCGAAACGCTGACCGATTTATCCAGCATAGTTGTGAACCCTATGTTTGCCACGCACTACTATTTCATCCGCTCGTTGCATAAACCATGGGACGACTGGCGCATCCGCCGTGCCCTCGCGCTCGCGCTTCCTTGGGATGAGATACGTGAAGGCTATCCCATGCCCGCGAACACTCTGATATATCCGATCATGGATTATCCCAGAATTGAGGGGCTTAGTTCGACGAACATAGAGGAAGCCAGAAAACTTCTTGCCGAGGCGGGCTATCCGGACGGCAAGGGCTTACCGGAGCTTGTTATACGGCTGCCTCCGGCAATGGAAGCGGCGCGTATAGGCGGACTAATGTCGGCGGCATGGATGGACAAACTGGGGGTTCCTGTAAGAATTGAAGTATTTCCGTTCGATAAATACTTCAATTCGCTTACGGAAGACAGTTATGATGTCGCTTCCTCAACATGGATAGGCGACTTCGCCGATCCTTACACATTTCTGCAAATGTGGCGGCGCGATTCCAACCTTAATGACGCACATTATGACGACCCTGACTATGAAAAACTGATAAACCGCTCTATGGGAGAGGATGGAGAGAAGCGTTGGAAAACACTTTCGGAGGCCGAAGAGCTTCTTTTGAGCAGAGCCACCGTCCTGCCGGTATCGTATAGCCTTGCCTTAAACATCGTCGATAAAAGCGAAGTGGGCGGCTGGTTCAGTAACGTACTGGACATACACCCGTTAAAATATCTTTCGTTCAAGGCCTTCAAGCCACTGCCGGGTGTGGTGTACGCATCTCCTGCCGTCGGTGAGCTTGTTAGTAAAGGCTCTCCCGCCGCGAACGGCAAGTAAAAAGCCAGTGGATGATTTCACGCATTTCGACAAACACGGGAACGCGATAATGGTGGATGTCGGCGGTAAAGAGTTAAGCCGGCGAGAAGCCGTAGCCAAAGGAATGATAAGCCTGAACAAAAACACACTTTCCGCCATAAAAGACGGCGGCCTAAAAAAAGGCGATGTGCTGGGAGTTGCGCGTATCGCCGGCATTATGGCGGCAAAGAGAACCTCGGAGCTTATTCCGCTTTGCCATACGCTAATTTTTGATTCATGCGCGATTGATTTTAACATTCTGGAAAACGCCGAAACTGAAGAGCAGCGCATCGAATCCGTATGCACGGTAAAACTTCACGGAAAAACCGGTGCCGAAATGGAGGCCTTAACAGGCGTTTCAGTGTCGCTGCTGACGATTTACGATATGTGCAAATCAATTGAACGCGGCATGATAATTTCCGGCATAAGACTGGAAGAAAAATCCGGCGGTAAAAGCGGACATTGGCGTTCAAACGCCGTTCACTAATAGGCTCATTCCGGCAGTATTTTCTTAAATTCGTCGAGGATAGACTGTTTCAAATCGGCAATCTTGCTTTCGATGTATGCCCCAGCCGCATTTTTATGTCCTCCACCACCAAAAACGGCGGCTATTTTTGAGACATCAATTGAATCCCGTGAACGAAAACCTATCGCGCATTGATTCCACGTGCTTTGGCGCAGCACAACTATCGCTTCTACTCCCCTAATCTGCGTCAAAAGTTGATAAAGCGTATCGGAATCGCGGTTTTCTATGCCGTACCGCTCTGTTTCCGCCAATTCCTCGCAGCTAATCAGAAGCTTTCCATCAAAATAGCTTTCCGTGTTACAAAGCTCCGTCCCAAGCAGCAAACGTGAGTTTAGGGTTTTGCCACCGTATATTTCGGCGAAGGTTTCTTTCGGGCTCGCTCCCGCGTCGATAAGTTCCGCGGCTATCCGAAAAACATCCCCGTTTCCAGATGTGATGTGGCGGAAAAAACCGGTGTCTGTGCATATTCCAAGAAACAACAAACGCGCTTCTTCCTCCGTGATTTTCAGCGGCAGGGCTTTGAACAATGAAAAAATCAGAATAGTCGCGGACGGGGAACTCGGCTCAATATAAGCGCATACACTCCCGTTTTCTGCGGACGCTGTCGCATGGTGGTCTATTATAGCCAAAGGCAGTTTTTTTAGCGCTTCGCAGAGGCTGCCGGTTCTGGACGGTGACGAACAATCAATGATTATGGCAGCGGCGGAATCTGCCTCCTCTTCGCTTATTTCAGCGGAAAATAAATTTTTGTAGGGAATTGTTTCCGACTTTCTGAACGGTCCCGCCGATTTAAGCAGAGCCGTTTTACCAAGACGGCGCAGTAAAGACGCCATAGCAATCGTTCCGCCTATACAATCGGCGTCCGGCTCCTCATGTCCGGCGAGGATAAATTTATCATATTTTTTTATAAAATCGAGAAAAAGCGCTGGAGGCGTGAAAGAACCGCGCATGAAATTCCTTAGATGGGCTGCCCCGCCTTGAAGGGCGGGGCATTGCACTCATGCTTTCCAAATAAAATCGCAGTGAACCGTTTTTTTGCGGAAAACAGCAGTTTTATCGGACGATAATTATATCCTCAATGTTACTAATTTCGTCAATATTGACGTTCGGCGGCAATTTGCTGCCCCATGTTCTATGATTGACATCCCGTATAAACACTCTTACATGGTCGGTTTTACCATCTTTGTAGTATATAGTCATATACGGAAAAAACTTTCCGTTGATAAGCCTGACCATTTCACCCTTCAACGCCTCTGTAGTGGCGGCTGTCCGCGTGAACCACTCTATCGGCAGCAGAATCGAATTCATTCTCAAACCGTTTTTGCGGTACTCAATCAAATAACCTTTGGGAGTCGAATAAATTTTTTCGATAGGCACCTGAAGAACGTAAAAATCAGAATTACTTACCGGCGGATCACCGGGGGCGGCGTCGTCCTGTGAAAACGCGGGAATTGCCAAAAATACGGATAACAAAGCAAACATATATACTGCCGCCGTCTTTTTTATGCTTTTTGTAAAAGCCATTTTCATAAAATCCTCCATGCTATTCGCGGTGGGTCTAACAACCCACAGTTAAATAATCTTTTAGTTTGATTAAGCCTCGCAAATAAACACCGCTCGCGAAATATTTAACCACAAATTTTACCTTGCGTGCGTGTGGGAGGCCTATGTAACTAGTTATTATAAACATTATCGGGATAATCTGCAAGCAACTTGCTGTTTTTTTGCGTAAATAGGGCAGCGGACTACTTGTTAATGCGAGGAATAGCCGCTAATCTTAACAAATAGGAGACCGGTATGAAAAAATTTATGGATAAAGATTTTTTGCTGAATACGGATATGGCAAAAAAACTGTATCACGAGGCGGCGGCGGGACAACCGGTATTCGACTATCATTGTCATCTTTCACCGCAGGAAATAGCCGAAAACCGCCGGTTTGATAATCTTGCGGAGATTTGGCTCGCGGGAGACCACTATAAATGGCGGGCGATGAGGGCCAACGGCGTTGATGAGCGCTTTATCACAGGCGACGCGGAACCGTACGAAAAGTTTCTCGCGTGGGCAAAAACTGCACCGCGTCTGCTAGGAAACCCGCTCTATCACTGGACTCATCTGGAACTGCGCCGTTACTTCGACATAGACACGCCGCTTGATGTCAGAAGTGCCGGCGATATATGGAAAGCGGCTAACGAAAGACTGCGGAAAGACGCGAATCTTTCCGTTTATGGCATTTTTAACAAATTCAATGTGTACGCTGTAGGTACTACGGACGATCCGGCGGACAGTCTTGAATATCATGAAAAAATCGCGCGGGAAGCCGAAACAGAAACCAAAGTTCTGCCTTCGTTCAGGCCGGACAAGGCGTTTGAAATAGGCAAAGCCGGTTTTGCGGAGTATATCTCCACTTTGGCAAAGGCCGCGGGCAGGCCTGTGAAATCCTTCGGCGATATGCTTGCGGCTTTGTCGGCTCGGATAGAATACTTTGATAAGCGCGGTTGCCGTACAAGCGACCATGACCTTGAATACGTCCCGTTCGAGCCAGCCTTGAACGGCGGCAAGGAAGCGCCGGACACGGTATGGGAGAAAGAGGCCGCCGCCATTTTTGACAAAGTGATGTCTGGCAAGACGGCGGAACCTCGCGAAATAGAATTTTACAAGACATTCATACTTTGCTTTTTGGCGGCTGAGTATAAAAAACGCGGTTGGGCTATGCAGCTGCACATGAACGCGTTACGCTCGATTAACAGCGAGGCTTTGGGGAGGCTTGGACCCAACACCGGTTTTGACGTGATACACGATCATCCTGCGGCGGCTAAACTTGCCCGCCTGTTGAACGCGATGAATTTGGACGGCCTGCCTAAAACCATTTTGTACAGTCTTAATCCTAAAGATTATTATTCGCTTGCAACAATCATGGGTTCTTTCCAGTCGCCGGAACTGCCGGGTAAGATGCAGCTTGGCTCCGCCTGGTGGTTTCTTGATAACAGGGACGGGATGGAGCAGCAGATAAAAATTCTGGCCTCTCTTGGCTTACTTTCCCGTTTTGTCGGAATGCTCACCGATTCGCGCAGTTTTCTGTCATATCCGCGTCATGAATACTTTCGCCGCATACTTTGTAATATTGTGGGTGAATGGGCTGATAATGGCGAGATACCGCATGATTGGGAACTGCTTAGCGATATGATAAAAAATATTTCATTCTCAAACATATCTTCGTACCTCGAGGGATTTTGAAAGGTTTAGAGAGACAGCTGACCTTTCGTCGTGTGAGAGTTCGTGAAGTTCGCCGCCGAACGGCTGCGAACTTTCACATTTGCGCCGCGCACCCGCTGACAATACCCATGCGCTCAAACCAGCCTTGCGGCGCTTCGAGCGCGTAACGCACTGAACGGCTTGACCTGACCGGGCGCAGACTTTGCGGCTGCATATCCAGAATTTCCGTGATAATTCCATTATAGCTGATAAACGCGATAGACAACGGGATTAGAGTGTTTTTCATCCAAAATGAAAGTATTTGATCCCGGCCATAAATAAACAGCATTCCATCACCGTCATCAAGTTTTTTTCTGAACATAAGCCCCATGCGATGCTCTTCGTCCGTCCGCGCTAGTTCCACATTGATTTCCACATCATGCCCCACCTGATTTACGATGACAATTTTTTTTGTCTCCAGTCTAGGCTGCGCCTTTTGCTCCGCGGGAATACAGTTTATAAACAAAAACGAAAGAACGGTGGTAAAAAAAAGAGAAATAATACGGGAATCTATCATCTTATTAAATCGTCGGGCGAACGCAATTCTACAGGCCGACAACTACGGCCAGCGGAATCGAACAGCATAATACGATTACGGCCTGCCTCTTTCGCTTTGTACAAAGCTATGTCAGCGCAATCATAAAGCTCTTCCGCGCTGTCCGTGCTGCCTCCGCGCATAAAATATAGGCCAAAACTCGCGGTAACATAAGGAGCTACGGAAGACTTGGCATGCGGTATTTGCAGGTCTATGATTTTTTGCCTTAGTTTAAGCGCGACACGTTCCGCTTCGAGCATGCGGTTCTCCGTCCACAATACGATGAATTCCTCGCCGCCGACACGCGCCACGTACACTTTATCTTCTTCCGCCAAATCTTTCAAAATTCTTCCTATTGCTTGTAAAACGGCATCTCCTTTCAGGTGTCCGTAGAAATCGTTGTAATTTTTGAAAAAGTCAACATCCATCATGATAACGCATACGGTTTGATGGACATGGCGGCATACTGACGTGTAAAAGTTCACCGATTGTTCAAAACTGCGTCTGTTGTTGAGTCCCGTAAGCTGATCGTGAATACTGTCGCTAAGAAAACGGTTGCGTTCTTTTTTCAGAGAATTGGAAGTTATCATTCCCCTGACGATAACATGCGAAGAGTACCAGTTAAGCGTGATACATATCAGCGAGGAGAGCGCTATATTATAAACATCGAATATTCCGTTATCCGGCATGTCGATGCCTATAAGCATCGAATATTTATTAACAAGAAAAAAGATTAAAGCTATCAACACATTCACTGTGGCGATTGCAAATATGTTTATGACAAAAATAATCTGAAAATTTAGAAACACAAGCAAAAATCGGACGATAAACGGAGATCTGTCTATCGCGTAGACAAACATACAGAAAATCAGCAAGGATGACACGAAGATTAAATAACTAGCATTAAGCGCGGCGTTAGAAAACTTCTTTTTTTTGAAAGTGTAAAACGAGACCAGGAACAGCGCGGTTTCCACCATGCTCATAACATAATAGAACAAACGTCCAGAATCATGCGGTTTTGTGTAAAGAGAAAACACCAACATCAATATGGCGTTTGCGAGGCTGGCAATAGAAAGACTTCCTAAGTTGTGTCTTGCAAGCTCGTTATGACAGTCCGCTATCTCCGCCTTAGTGAAATTATAATAGCGTAGTTTACTTAATAGTGAAATTCTAATGCCCCCGTACTGTTATTTTACAAAAGCCGCATGAAAATTTCAAGTTGCTGGCAGTTTTTGCCAGTAATTTTCATTTTAGATTTCTTTTTTACATATTGACGCCCGGGGCGCGAAACAAACGCTGTCTGATTATCGGGTTTTGTATGAGATGGACGGTCTCTATATTTGCGCGAAGCGCAAATATAAAGACCAATAGCCAACGCGCCGCCGGCGCGTTGGCTTGGAGTTTAGTTAGATGATTTCAATTTTAGCGTCGGGTAGCCGTCCCTAGCGATGTTGCTAAAGTCCCAGTTGTCCTTGCTGAAGCTGAGTCCTGATACCCACGTAGCTTCAGCTTTTAAGTCATTAGCGGTTTTGCTCAAACCGTCTAAGCTGTTCGCTGCGGTGTCTGATACGGCGCTCTCGTTAACCATCATAGTGGAAAGCGCGTAGTTGTTTGCCACCTGCCCGTTGCCACTATGGACGCCTACTACACGATGGGCGCTTGTATTGCTGCTAACATGACTACTTTGAGCGTTAATAGTTTTGTTAAGCGCGACAGAGTTTGAAATTCTTGCACTGTTATAGGAGGTTCCGTAACGACCCACCAGTCCTCCGCCCGCGACTAGTCCGTTCATAGCGGTTTTCAAATTGATGTCCATTGTGGAATAGCAATTTTTAATGATAACGTTTGATTTAGCGTTATTGTCTCCATTTCCTGTTCCTATAATGTCGCCAACTATGCCGCCCGCAACTAATGCCTTTGGGTCAGTTGTATTGCTTGACAAGTCTGCGACTATTTCACCTCCGGTACGGCAATGATTAATGGTTATCTCATTCCCGCTGCTTCCGGTAATTTTGCCAATCAGACCGCCGAAGCCGCGTACACCGTCATAGTCACCCGAGTTGAGATCGTCTTCAACAACATTTATATTGATATCAGAACTGCAATTCTCTATTTTTATTATCATGATGCCGCCTACTTGTCCGATTAGTCCGCCTGCTAGCAATTGGCCACCCGAGAGCTTATAATTCAAATTTCCGGTAATCGAAATGTTTCTCAAGATATAATTTCCGATACCACTAATATCGGCCACAACGCCGCCAAAATGCGCTGTGCCTGTCATTGCCAGATGATCCGTACCATTAGACCCTTTAGTCGTAACCTCAATATTAAAGTTTTCGATTATCGCCGTGTCCGCCAGACTATTGAATAGCGCGATGTCACCTTTGGTATTAGCAAGCTCTAGTTTAATGGTTTTGCCGTTCCCGTTGAAATGTCCTCTGTAACCCTCGGGCCCCTCCCAGTTTTGGCCTAGCGTAGAGGAATCAAGCGTTATGTCGTTAGCAAGGCAATAGTTCCCGGAACCCATGTTTTTTAACTGGCTGGGGCTTTTTACCTCGATGTAGAGTGGGCTATTACCGTTATTACTGAAAATGATTGGGTAGTCTGTCCCCTCCTGTATGTTATTAACCGCGCTTATGATGCAGTATGTCCTGGTGTCGGTGTCACTGCTGCTATTTAATGTGGCTGTAAAAGATATAGGCTTGCCATTCTTTTCGCCTGTCTTTAACTACCATTTCATTGGGCTTGCGCTGAGGTCCTCTATTAGCGTGTCGTGCGATTCTCCGTCCTCTGTTAACGCTTTTATTTCCGTGATTGTATAGCCGGCAATTCCCGTACCGAGCTGCGCCGTGCCCGCCCAATTCTTTGTCGATGAGGGATTTCTGAACACCACAGAATATTCCACATTATTCATGGCATTCCCGACTTTGATTTTTATGGTCAAAGTTTCGTCTGGTCCGGGCAGCGGAATTTCCCGCTCTTTGAAACTATGATTAGAACTAGAATAGGCAATCGTTTCAACAGTATTCGGATTGGCGCTGTCTATGTACGAAATTTCTACACTATCTACAACGTAAGCGGGTACAAGGCTTGTTATTTTTACGGCGCGTTCCTCTTTCGGTATGCCGTACATCGCGTACGCGGTTTCGTCAGGCGTGAAATCAGTCAGAGCCAGCGTATTACTGGGAATGTATTGCATCTCCAAGTTTGAAAGCCGTCCGTTTCCAGTGTTTTCCCCGTCCTTCTGCGGCGGAACAATCGTTATCGTGTAAGTACTGGATATTTTACGACTGCTGGTAACCTTAAAAACCAGATGTATCGCGTCGCTTCCGGCTTCCGGTATTGTAATCTTGTAGTATTTGGCTTCGCCTTCGCCCTCTTCCTCCGAAGGGTCATCTTCAATCGGAAGTCCGTCTTCCGCCCCGCCTGTTACGAGCTCATCAACGTTCGCAAAAAAGCTGTTTTTCCGTATGGAGCTTTCCGGTGGCTCGATTGCTGCTACCTCAACGCCGTCCATCTTCAACTCTATCTCGGAATATGCGCTGGCTGCACGGGCTGAAATCAGAATAGGCGTTTCTGCTTTAGCCTTGTTTTTGAGTTCGACAGTGTAGTTATACTGCGCGCGAAAGAAATTGATCTTGTCTTTGTCGCTTGCCGCGTCTCCTGTCCAGAGATAATAATTCGCTTCCGGCCTTCCGCTTTCTCCGTAAATCATCCAAAGTGACGCCAGAGAGGAATTCATGCCGGGGGCTTGCAGCGCTACCGTGTAGGGATAACTTTTATTACCATCTGAAACAGTTATAGTAACCAGCGTGTCCGAATAGTCCTGTCCCTCTCCTGTTACTGCCGTGGGGACCGGTATGCCTCCAAGCGAGGCGGAACCGGAGCCGGGCGCGGCAATTCTGCCTTCTTGATCGCTCAACTGCCAAGTTATGTTTATCGTGCGTTCGGCGTCTTTGGCTTCCGCGAAAACGGTGATGGTTCGTTCGTTATCGGCGTCAGGCACATAATAGTCGCCCACCCCGTTCCGCAGTCTGACGAGGTTACCGCTTGTCTCATCTTCCGTGTAATAGACGGATAGGGTTTTAAGCTCTAGGCCTTCTACTGTCGGTCGTGTTCTGCCATCGTCCGGCGTGGACAAATTCAGCACTCCGACTCCCGCGTCCTCGCATCCCGCGAATAACAGTGCGACAAGCGCGGCTACGGCGTAAAAAAAGCTCTTTTTCATTTTCTTTTCCTTCCTTTTGTTATAGAATTTATCCGCGGCAAACCGCCGCGTAATGCGTGTAAATTGTGAGAATTTTGTAAAATTGTCCAGTTTAAGGCGGATGGAGTACTAATATAAGCTGTTTGTAAGAAAGTCTCTTATAATGGGGGGGGGGGGGGTATTTAACAGCAAATTTCTAGCATCGGTGTCCCGCTGTTGTCCTGCGGTGAAGCA
>JAIRSB010000081.1 GCA_031255655.1 Spirochaetaceae bacterium
CAATTTGCCGACAGTGCCGAAGCAATGACGACACCGCCGCCGCCGCCTCGTAATGACGGGGCGGCGCAAAGGTTTTGCTGCACGGCTTGACAATAGGTTTGCGTTATGCAAAGATTGAAGGCATGCGGGAATAGCTCAGTGGTAGAGCGCCACCTTGCCAAGGTGGATGTCGCGGGTCCGACTCCCGTTTCCCGCGTGTTGAAGGTCGTGAACAGTTGATCTTTTAAGCGGCGGTGTGGCTTCAGTCACCAGGATATGCGAGAGTGGTGAAATTGGCAGACACGCCAGACTTAGGATCTGGTGCCGCAAGGTTTAGGGGTTCAAGTCCCCTCTCTCGCAAGACGGCGGCTTGAATTTATCGAGTTGCCGTTTTTGATCAAGAGGAGCTTATGACGGCAAAATTCAAAGAGGCGATACGTTTATATAACACGAAACGCTGGTCTTCGGCGCTTCAGGCTTTTCTGGAAGCGGACGTTTCTACGTTCACGACGGAAGAGAAAACTGAGCTTGCCTATTACATGGGACTTTGCTATACAAAACTGGAACGCTATAAAGAAGCGATAGTTTACATGGAACAGGCGGTTACAGGTGATCCGGGCGCTCTTCGTTTGTGTCAATGCCGCCTCACTCTTGCCTATGTTTACATGATGACCAGACGGTCTCGTATGGCGGAATTCGAGCTTGAACATCTTATTAAAACCGGCTTCAAATCAGTCCAGATATACACAATGCTTGGCTATGTCGCGTGGATGCAGAAAGACGTGGAACGCTCGGTGAGTATGTACGAATCCGCGCTTGACATTGACCCCAACAGTGCCAGCGCAATGAACGGGCTTGGCTTTGTGCTTGTCGAAAGCGGCATAGATGTAAACCGTGGGCTTGATTTATGCAAAAGAGCCGTTGAAAAGCGTCCGCAGAGCGCCGCTTACCTCGATTCGTTAGGCTGGGCATACTACAAAGCCGGAGAAGTCTCCGAAGCGAGGCAGATACTGCGCCGCGCCCTCGACATCGCCCCGCGCCAGAAAGATATTAGTCTCCATATGAAAGCGTTGCTTGACGAGGCCTCATAAGCGGTAAATGAATCGTCTTCGCCGCTTCTCGTTTTTGCTTATTCTGTTGTTATTCGGAAAAATATATGTTTCAGCGCAGGACGAGCACAGCATAATACTAGGCAGCGACCTTGACGCTCTGCGCGCCGCCGAATCGTTCAGGTTCGGGATTGAGGCTTACAATCGTAATTCGTTTAACGAGGCGATTTTCGCGTTTGAACAAGCACTGTCTTGGAGGCCGGATAACGGCCTTATACTGAATTGGCTGGGACGCGCCTACTATCGCTCCGGCATGGAAAATATTGCGTTGCGGCAGTGGCAAAGCGCGGCTTCAATCTATGGTTCCGCGTCTCCTGAAGCCGTCCTAATCAATAGTTGGATTGAGCGCGTAGGTTCGCGGCGCAGTGTATTCCCTCTCATAAACGACGTTACGCGTTATGTTGAGGTAGGACGTTTCCCCGGCAGTGCCAATGATGTCGTAAGTTTCGCTCAGCCTTCGTCCATCCTGCCGGAAAGCGACGGATCTTTGTGGGTGGCGGCTTACGGCAGCAACGAGGTTGTCCGCCTCGACGTGAACGGAGTGGTTCACTATCGTGAACGCGGACCCTTAATCGGCTTCGACAGGCCTTTCGCTCTCGCGCGCGGGCTTGACGGGAGAATATATGTTTCCGAATTTCGCGGCGGCAGGGTAAGCGTCCTTAGCCCTGAAGGAAAGTGGCTTTCTCACATATCCTCCAAAGGTATAAATCCTGGCCAATTGAGCGGTCCAGCCGCAATCACTATTGATGATGAAGGTTACCTGTATGTCGTTGAATTCGGCAACCGCCGAGTTTCAAAATTCGACCCGGACGGGCAGTTTATCAATGTATTCGGTTCAAGAAGCCCTGAATTCCCA
Source organism: Spirochaetaceae bacterium (assembly GCA_031255655.1). Lineage (GTDB taxonomy): Bacteria > Spirochaetota > Spirochaetia > Treponematales > Breznakiellaceae > JAIRMY01. The sequence continues at coordinate 1,945 of JAIRSB010000081.1, forward strand.
GGCTTTCTATCCCCGTCCGGCATTGCCGCGCGCGGCGGCATGGTTTATGTTGCGGATAATGTCGCGAAATGTATCTACACCTTCGATTCGGACGGTCTATACCTTGGAGTTTTGAACACCGGAGAGTTGGAAAGCCCTGAAAACTTGCGTTTTTTGAACGATGACGCACTGCTTGTAACGGACACAAAACGTCTGTTAATCATCAACCCCGTAAGCGGTGTAACTCGCATTCTTTACGCCATCGGAAATTCGCGTGTCAGGTTCATCGACGGCTCCATCGACGCGAACGGCGCACTTATGGCCGCTAATTTTGATTTGGATGAAGTCTCCGTACTTGTTCCGGTGGATGATGTGGCCTCCGGGCTTTTTGTGTCGATAGATCGTGTGATAAGCCGGGATTTTCCGGTGATTACCGCCGAAGTGCGTGTCGAAGACAACCGCCGAAACTCGATTGTCGGGCTTGACGAAAGCAACTTTTTTTTAAGCGAGGGCGGGAATCCGGTTCAAAATCAGAGCTTTTTGTCCGCCGGAAACGCCGCGTCAAGAGCCGATGTATCGGTTCTGTTTGAGCGCTCGCCGCGCACCGCGGAGGCGCGGGATATGCTGGTTTCCGCCATGCGCGACATAACTGCCGCTATGGAAGGCGTGGGCGGCATAGCTTCCATCATTTCCGCCGGAGAACAGCCTGTACGCGAGCGTTTCAGCGCCGCTAATTTTAACTCCGCGGCGATGGGAGAGGCTGTTTCCTACACTCCCCGCTGGCGTTTCGATTTAGCGCTGCGGCTTGCCGCTTCCGATTTGCTGGGGCTTTCGCCAAAACGGGCGATTCTGTTCGTGGGTTCAGGCGAGGGGCTTGGGCAGTTCGCGTTTGAACAGTACAGTTTGAACGAACTTGCAGCTTATATGGCGAATAACGGAATTGTTTTTCATATGATTCTTGTAAATGAGGATTTTGCGGACGCTCGTTCCGCTTCGCGGGTAAGCGAGGAAATTCGATATTTGTGCGACGAGACAGGCGGTTCGATTGTTCGTCTGTATCAGCCGGAAGGTATAGCTCCGGTCATAAAAAGGCTTGTTTCGGAATCGTCCGGCTTGTACATATTAAGATACGAATCAACTCTTTCTACTGATTTCGGCAGAGCATTCCTCCCTCTGGAGGCTGAAGTGTATCTGCTGGAGCGTTCGGGCCGCGACGAGACCGGATACTTTCCCCCGCTGGAATAACTTCTCCATCGGCGTCTCGCGCCGTCTCTCCATCCGTGTAAGGTTTGAGGATAAATTAGATCACCGCTACGAATAAAAGTTTGTAAACGATGTAGAATACTGGGGCGGAAAGCGCAAGCGAATCGATGGAATCCAGAATTCCGCCACGCCCGGGAATTATTGAGCCGGAATCTTTGACAGAGACGCTGCGTTTTATGGCGGATTCGGCAAGATCGCCAAGCACTGTGGCGGCTCCGGTGAAAAATCCGAGTATGAAGCCAGAAACAAGCGGGGGGAAGCGCGCTGCTTCAAATATATCCGGCAGTGACGCGGCAAGGCCGAGTCCCACGCCGATAGAAGCCGCGATCCCAGCGATAAAACCGGCAAGGCTCTTGTTTGGGCTGACCGCGAAAATGCCGCGATTGTTTTTACCGAATAATATGCCGAAGACCCATGCGAGTGAGTCATTGGCGAAAACCACGCAAAGAAACGCGATGGTAAGAATCGACGAGTACGGCAGTCTGTTCATGAAAATAATCCAGCTTAGGAAAGAGGAGGGGTAAAACAGCAGTGCGAAACCCGCGACTGCGCGGTTAAGCGCGTCACCGGAAAGAAATATGCCCGATACAAGAAGCCATCCGGCGCCTATTAGAATGAGCGCGGGCATTATGAATGGGCTTGCGTAGAAGCTGACGAACAATGTCATCCCGACCGGCGCAATCAAGCCTAAAATTCCAGCTTCCATGCGCGAGACGGGCATGTTTTTCTTTTTTAGCATGTCTGAAAATTCTATCGTGCCAAGTAAACAAAAAACGGTTATAAGTATGTTGGCCGCGAGATGATTGCGTTGAGGCAGAAAAACTACTATCGCGAGGCACAAAGGAATGCCTATAAAAAAAATCAGCAGGCGTTCGACAAGTTTTTTCACTGTACAGCCGCGCCGCTTTCGGAGTTCGCGCCAAAACGCCGCTCTCTCGCCGCGTAAAAAGCAAGAGCTGCGTCAAAATCGTCTATCGAAAAATCCGGCCAGAATTTATCCGTGATAAAATATTCGGCGTAAGCCGCTTCCCACAATAAAAAATTACTAACGCGGAACTCCCCCGCCGTCCGTATGATAAGGTCGGGGTCCGGCACATCAGGATTATCAAGACAGCGGCTTAGTTCTTCTTCGGTGAGAGCTGCCGCCGCTTCATCGCTTGAAGCGGCGGCGGTCTGCCGCAAAAACCGCCTCGCGGCGCGGATTATCTCGTTTCGCCCGCCGTAATTCAGTGCGAGAATTACCTGCAAGCCGTCAAAACCCTTCGTGCCGCGCCGTGCCTCGTCAATTTCGGCGATAATATCCGGCGCAAGGCCGGATGTATCGCCTGTATGTCGTATCCGTATATGATTTTCGCGATAGAAATCGAGTTCCCGCATTAAATGCCGTTTGACCAAAGACATTATAAAATCGACTTCCGAGGCTGCCCGCTTCCAGTTTTCGGTAGAAAAGACAAACAACGTCAAGTAATGGATTCCACGCAGACTAGCCCTTTCGACAACGCGGCGGGCGGCTTTCAAACCTTCGGTATGACCGTTTGTACGCGCCGCGCCGCGCCGCGCCGCCCATCTACCGTTCCCGTCCATTATTATTCCAACATGGCGCGGAAGTTTGTCATTTATCTCTTTGGCGTTCATTAGTCCGGCGCTTCCGTTATACTTCCATTATTTCTTTTTCTTTGTCTTTGACGGATTTATCAACAGAAGCTATGTAACGGTCGGTTAGCTTTTGCAGCTCGGCGGAAACCTTGCTTTCCTCGTCCTCGCTTATAGCGCTGTCTTTTAACAGCTTTTTCAGCTCGTCATTACCGTCGCGGCGTATGTTGCGAACGGCGACACGCGCCTGTTCAGCCTGCGTTTTCGCCTGCTTAACAAGTTCCTTACGCCTGTCGCCTGTGAGCGGTGGTATACTTATGCGTATCAACTTGCCGTCGTTCGCGGGATTAAGCGAAAGTTCCGAAGCGCGGATGGCCTTTTCTATCTCGCCTAGCAGGGCTTTGTCCCAAGCCTGTATTACCACAAGCCGCGCTTCGGGTATCGAAATGTTTGCCAGCTCTTTAAGCGGAGTTTTCGCGCCGTAAGCGTCAACGCGGATTTTGTCGAATAATGCGGCTGAAGCGCGGCCTGTACGCAGTCCCGAAAACCCGTCTTCTAACGCCGCGAGGGTCTTTTTCATTTTCTCTTCGTATCTTTTTAACACATCGTCCATAAACTACCTGCCGTAATTTTTTCCGCGCCGCTGTCAGACAGCCAACGCCGCTACGCGCCGACCTTAAAGATGCAGTATTGCTCTATTTTGAACACCGCCCCAAGTCCCTTTCCTTCATCGGCGAGAGCCTGTTTCACGGTAATTTTATCATTTTTGATGTAATTTTGATCAAGAAAACATATATCAGCAAGATATTTGTTCAATTTTCCCTTCAAGATTCCTTCCAAAACATTGGATGGCTTTCCCTTCAACTTCTCATCTTGCTCCATTTGCTTGCGGAACAAATTTTCCTGCTCTTTCAGGATGGCTGGGTCGACATCCGCCGCGCTGACAGCCAGCGGGTTGAAGGCTGCCGCGTGCATAGCGAGGCTGAATATGAAAGCCTGCGCCTCTTCTTTGGCAAAAACTTCCGGTTTGTCAGCGGAAACAAGGACGATTACGCCTATAGCGCCGTCTCCGTGAATATAGGAGGCAAGATGCTGTCCGGCGGAAGCCTTAATGAGTTTGACACGTTTAAGGCTCATATTTTCACGTATTGACGTAGCCAAATCTTTTACCATGGCGGTCAGTCGCTCGTCCGTCTCCGCGTAATTTTCGTTGAGTATTTTATCCGTTATCGTTTCGCCAAGCGCTATGAACTCCGGGTTGCGGGCAACAAAATCCGTTTCGGTGGCAAGTTCAACCAGAACGCCCGCGTTATCTTTTACTTTTACCGTCACGCGCCCCTGATTCGTGGCACGGTCGGCGCGTTTCGCAGCGGCGGCCAGCCCTTTTTCTTTCAATATTTTGACAGCTTTGTCAAAATCCCCATCTGTCTCGGTAAGAACTTTTTTACATTCCGCGGGACCTACGCCGGTCGCGTCGCGGAGCTTTTTAACATCGGCGGCAGTTACAGCCATTTTTATCTCCTAATATACAAAATGTGAAAAACAAAGAATTTAAGCTAAAACCCTGAATGGCGTGGGAAAACTCGTGAAAAACGGACAAATGTCCGTTTTTTCGGTAATTTCATGCTTAAACAGGGTTTTCGCGTTCCGAAGGCCGCAAGCCACCGGAGCACTTATTATTTACCCCAAAACAAGTTAATCGCGTTCTTCGTAAACCTTATCAACATCAACAGGCAGGTCATCGTCATCACTGACAGGCGGCGGAATAACATCTTCTTCTTTCATTTGATAATGTGCAATGTCGATTTCCTCGTCCTCCTCCCTTATGGAGGCGTCCGTAACGATGCTTTCCAACCCATCCTCGCCCTCGCCGCCGCCTTCCACGACGCGCAATCCCGCCTCGTTATCCGCGTCAACAACAGCGTTGGCTATTATTTGAGTGAACAGGCTTATCGCGCGGATGGCGTCGTCATTGCCCGGTATCGGGTAATCTATGCCTTCGGGGTTGCAGTTCGTGTCGACCACCGCCACGATAGGGATACCCATGCGCCGCGCTTCCGCTACGGCTATCGCTTCTTTTCGTGTGTCAACCACAAAAAGAATGCCCGGTAACTCCTTCATCTCTTTGATCCCGCCGAGGTTTTTTTGCAGCTTTGAACGTTCTTTGCCGAGCGCGGCGATTTCTTTCTTGGTCAGATTCTCGAAAGTACCGTCAACTTCCATTTTTTCAAGTTTTTTGAGTCGTAAAAGAGATTTCTTTATCGTGGAAAAATTCGTCAGCATGCCGCCAAGCCAGCGGTTGTTGACATAAAACATGCCGCAGCGATCCGCTTCTTTCTGTATGGCTTGCTGTGCTTGTTTTTTTGTTCCGACAAACAGCACAGATTTTTGAGCCGCGATCGCCTTGCGCACAGCGTTGTACGCTTCCTTACTCGATTGAATCGTCTTTTGCAAATCAATGATGTGGATGCCGTTACGTTCCGCGAAAATATATTTTTTCATTCGCGGGTCCCAGCGTTTTACCTGATGACCGAAATGTACTCCCGATTCAAGCAGGCTTTTCATTGTAACTACCGTCACAAACTCCTCCATTTCCGTCCCGGTTAATAAAATTATCCCGTTTCGGAGCCTTACATAGTACTCATCGTGCCGCAACCGCGCTTTCGCACCTATAGCCGCTCGATGGAAGATATTTTTAAGTCTATAACTTAGCTGAAAATCTTTCAATACCTTACGCGGTGGTTTGCGCTCTTGACCTTATTATCCGTTATCATACTATAATTAAGTATGCTTTCCTATTGTCCAGTTCCAATAACTTATATGGATAGTAAAAGCCGTGTAATCGCGGAATCTCTGTTTCCGGCGGCGGAAACGGAAGATGCGCTTGCGGCGGTGGAAAATTTTGCGGATATATTGGGAATAGGGGCGGAATTTAGGTGTCTTTTTAAGGAAAAGGACGATGGAAGTGAATTTCGCCGTTTTTTGGCGCATTTTCAGAATAATCTTGCGCTGCTAATCTCCAAGACATGGGTGGAAAAGGACGACGAAGGTAAAAAAGAACGCTTGCTGCGGCAGCTGCCGGGTCTTATAGCGCTGATTGAAAAGGGCGATTATGAAGACGCACTGCTGGAATTCGGGCTTGTTTTGGAAGATTTAGCGTTTTTGTTTTTCGGCAGTCAAAGCCTTAAAGAGGACTTTACCGAGTACGCGATGCGTATAGACCCCCAAATCGGGTTGTTTTGGTGGTATGGCAGCCAACTTAGGGCGCAAAATCTAAAGGTTGACGCCAGCGTATTACGCGCGCTGCTGTTGATAGGCATTTGTTATCTTACAAGTTTTTAGCAGCGCGGCTGCTTGATAATTAGCGAGGAAATTATGATAAAGAAGACAACAATCGGTTTCTGCTTAACGCTGGCAGTTCTTACAGCGTGTGATCCGAAAGACGTCGTGAACGCGGACGGGAATAGTCTGGACGCGGAAACTAGCTACGCTTTCGGTATGCTGATGGGTTCAGACCTTAAACCATTCGGTTTTAAGTTTGACTACAAGGCTTTCATGGAGGGCTTTAAGGCTTATTTCGATGAAAAAGCAAACATCACGGAAGAGGAGGCCATTTTGATGGTTCAGCAGACAATCTCCAGTTCAATGCAGCGCGCCGCCGAAAAAAATTTGGCGGACTCTGTGCTGTTTCTGGAAGAAAACGCTCTAAAAAACGGAATAATAACTACGGAAAGCGGTTTGCAGTACGAAATTATTGAGGAAACGGAAGGAGCAAAGCCAAAAAGCGATGATACTGTGCGTGTGAATTATGAAGGAACGCTTATTGACGGAAAAGTTTTTGACAGTTCTTTCGAAAGAGGCGAGCCTGTGGAATTCCCACTGGGACAGGTGATACCGGGTTGGACGGAGGGTATACAGCTTATGAGCCCCGGCAGCCGCTATAAATTCTACATACCACCAGAACTTGGTTACGGCGACCAGCCGGTAGGAAACGGGTTAATTCCCGCTAATTCCGTGTTGATATTTGATGTGGAGCTTTTGGATATTGTGAATTAGTCCGGTTTTAACGGATAAATTTTGGGCGTGTCCGAAAAAGCGGGCAGCGTCCCGATATTTTTGTTAAATTTTTAGGAGAATTTGGTATGAAAAAGAAAATCGCGTTATTGGCTTCAGCGTTGTTTGTGTTCGCCTCAGTTGAGGCATTCTCTTTCGGCATAGGTTTACGGGGAAATTTCGGCTACGGGTATGGCGGCAGCCTTCTGTTCAGCCCCAACAAGACGCTGCACTTTGGATTAAGCTATTATTTGGGAAATGAATTGCACTTGGGATTGACCGCGGACAAATGGTTTGTCGAAAAAGAACTGACATCTGTTGGCAGTGGTTCCCTCGACTTTTACGTGGGCATCGGGCTTTACGGCTGGCTGGTACTCGCCAAAGATCCATGGATGGGGTTAGGTCTTCGTGTACCGATTGGTTTGGATCTAAGCATAGACTGGTTTGAGTTATTCCTCGAAGCCGCTCCGCAAATCGGATTTAGTTTACTTCCCTCGGTGGGCTTGGGAGGGGACTGGTTTAATGCGGCGCTTGGTTTCCGTGTTTGGATAGATTAGTCTGAAGGCGCGAAAAACAAGTTGCGTAACGTCAGTCCTGGCGCGTATCTGAAGCGTCTCAAACCGGTATCTGTTATAATACTCATAGCGGGTATTATCGCCCTTGTGTTTCTGGGAACGAGTGTTTACGTCGTTGACCAGACGGAACGGGCGGTTGTAACCCGTTTCGGGCGTTTTTTGCGAATAAACGAGCCGGGACTTCGTTTTCAGCTTCCGTTCGGGATAGACAAGCATTACACTGTGAATGTTACCGCTTACAATACTGAGCAATTCGGGTTTAGTACGATTAAATCGGGTGTATCTATGATGTATTCTAACAGAACGTCCGAATCTATGATGCTTACCGGAGACCTTAACATAATAGACGTCGAATGGATAATACAGTACAGGATAGTCGACCCTAGAGCTTGGGTTTTTAATGTGAACGAGCGCGAACAGACGATACGGGATGTGTCGCGCTCAGTCATAAATATGCTGGTAGGGGATCGCGGGATAATGGGCATCATGGGTTCGGAGCGCAGCGCGATAGAAAATTCCGGCGTGGCGATTATGAATGATACTTTTCGCAGTTACGGGCTCGGTATAGATGTAAGCACGGTGAAACTGCAAAACATAGACCCGCCCGCCGGTGTGCAGGAAGCATTTGACGATGTGAACAAGGCGGAACAAGACATGAATCGCTTGATAAACGAAGGCCAGCAGGCGTACAACGCGGCGATACCGCGCGCGCGGGGCGAGGCGGACAGGCTTATTCAAGTGGCGAGGGGCGAGGCTACAGAACGTATTAACAACGCCAACGGCGAGGTGGCCCGTTTTAACGCGATTTACGAGGAGTACCGGAAGTCGCCGGAAGTAACGCGGCGGCGTTTGTACTACGAGATGATAGAGAGCGTGTTTACCGGCGCGGGGGAGGGTTCCACTCCAACTGTCATAATAGACCACAGTCTGCAAAACTTTTTGCCTTTCAAAAATCTGGGCTCCGGAGAGTAGTTGAATGAAGAATGTTCCTGTCGTCCTTGTGGTAATAGCTGCGGCGCTTATCGGTGTTGTTTTGGCCGGGCCTTTTTATGTTATTGACGAAGGTGAGCAGGCTGTCGTTGTTGAAATGGGGCGGCTCGTTGATGTTGTTACCGACGCCGGTTTGCACATCAAAATCCCATTCATCGATAACGTTGTGCGTTATCCGAAAAGAATAATGGCTTGGGAAGGCGAGCAAAAAAGTATGCCTACCCGCGAAAAGCAGTATATATGGGTTGATGTTATTGCCCGCTGGCGCATAACTGACCCACGTAAATTCTACGAATCAATTTCGACCGTGTCGAGCGCGTATCCGAAATTAGGCGATATTATTGATTCTGAGGTGCGTACTGTCGTCGCCGAAAATTATCTTCGCGAGACGGTGCGGAATTCGAATTTCATCATTGACGAGAAAACGACGTTATCCACACCGGAAACGGCGGACAGCGGGGAGGATGTTTCCAGCGACTCGATGTTTGAGGAATTTGAAAAACAGCTTAGTTCTATTATGCAGGAGCCGGGCGCGAATAACGAGCCGATACAGAAAGGCCGGCGCAGGCTGGCGGAGGAAATTCTCGCCCGTTCCCGTGGAATAGTTGACGGCTATGGCATTGAACTTATTGATGTGGTAATAAGGCAGATACGTTATTCCGACGAGCTTACTCAAAGCGTTTACGCGCGCATGATAAAAGAACGGAATCAGATAGCGCAGGCTTTCCGCAGCGAGGGCGAGGGAAAAAAGGCGGAATGGCTGGGACGTACGGAAAACGAGCAGCGTTCAATATTGTCGGCGGCCTACGAGCAGTCCGAAAAAATTCGCGGTGCGGCAGACGCTGAGGCTGTCTCTATATATTCCGCCGCGCACGGACGCGATCCCGCTTTCTTTGATTTTTGGCGCGCTATGGAATCGTATCGTCTGACTATGCCCAATTTTGATAAAACTTTGACAACCGGTATGGATTATTTTCGTTATTTAAATTCTCCGGGAGGAAGGTGAGGCATGAAATTTGATATTTGGACGGATGGCGGGTGTTCCGGAAATCCGGGACCCGGCGGGTGGGCTTTCATTATTACCGATTCGCATGGTAAAGATGTAAGCAAAGGAAAGGGCGGCGAGCTTGAAACCACTAACAACCGCATGGAATTGATGGCGGTAATCAAGGCGCTGCGATGTATTCTGAGAAAAGGTGCGGTCATAAAACATATTACTGTTTATACTGATTCGCAGTATGTACAGCGGGGCATGACTGAATGGATTGTTCGCTGGAAAGATAACGGCTGGAAGGCATCCGACCGGAAACCGGTAAAGAATCTTGACCTTTGGCTTAAACTTGACAAGCTGACGCTGGAGCTTCCGGTTACGTGGCAATGGGTCGAAAGCCACGCCGGTATACCGCTCAATGAACGCTGCGATGAAATGACTCACGACGCGATAGAAAAATTATTGTCGAAACAGGCGAGAATCAAAAAGCAGACGACAACTGCCAAGCCTGTGTCTAATGCCAAAAAGCCTGCAAAAACCGTAAAACCCAAAAAATCCGCGCCGTAAAATTCCGTGGTCGGTCATTTACAAAAATATGGGGATGCGGTATAAATGCAAAAACTTGTCGCCTATCTAAAACCTTACGCGGGTGTGCTGGTGCTGACGATCGCGCTTCTATTCGCGCAGGCGTTTTGCAGCCTTCTTTTACCCAATTATATGTCGGATATTGTCGATAACGGTGTGCTGCGCGGCGATATGGCTCATCTGCTTTCAACAGGCATAAAGATGGCGATCATTACCCTCGCGGGCAGTGTTGCGAGTATTTTTGTATGTTTGATGTCCGCCCATATAGCTTCCAGCATAACCCGCGACTTGCGCCGCGATTTGTTTACCAAAATAGAGTGTTTTTCAAATTATGAGTTTGACAGATTTTCTACCGCGTCGCTGATAACGCGTTGTACGAATGATGTTATGCAAATTCAAGCATTACTGCTGATGGGGATTCGTTTTATATGGCTAGCGCCGGTAATGGCCATAGGCGGTCTTATAATGGCGGAAGGACACAGCAACGGAATGGGTTGGATAATCGCGTTGCCTGTAACTGTTTTAATCGGTGTTATAGTTTTAGTCCTTTCTGTTACTATGCCTAAGTTCTATTCGCTGCAATCTCTGATGGATAAGCTGAATCTCATATCACGTGAGAATCTCACCGGTATGATGGTGATACGCGCTTTCAATGAACGCGCTCGCGAAGAAAAACGTTTTGATGAATCGAATACACGCCTTACGGATACAGTCCTTTTTGCAAACCGGATGATGGCGATTCTTCCGGGCGCGCTCACGTTCATCATGAACGGAACAGCGTTGCTTATCGTATGGGTCTGCGCGAAGCAGATTGCCGAGTCAAATGTTCAGGCCGGAGACATGATAGCTTTCATTCAATACGCGATGACAATAATTATGGCTTTTGTCATGCTGTCAATAATTTTTATAATGATACCCCGTGCTCAGGTTTCGGCAAACCGTATCGTTGAAGTTCTTAATGTCCCTCTGAAAATTATAGACTCGCCGCAGGCGGACGATGTTTTTGACGCGAGTAAAAAAGGCGTTGTGGAATTTAAAAATGTAAGTTTTAGGTATCCTAACGCAGAAAGAGATATGTTGTCTGACATAAGTTTTACGCTTTCGCCCGGAAAAACAACGGCTGTCATTGGTCCGACAGGTTCCGGAAAATCGACTATAGCTTATCTTGCGCTGCGTCTTTACGAAACAAGCGGCGGCGCTATCTATGTTGACGGTAAGGATATACGGTCTATAACGCAGTATTCATTGCGTCGTAAAATCGCCTATGTACCACAGAATACCAAGTTATTTTCCGGCACTATTAAATCGAATATCAATTATGGGAAAGAGGATATTTCGTTTGAAGAAACAAAGATGGCGGCGGACGCAGCGCAGGCGCTTGAGTTCATAATGGAGAAGCCGGAAACTTTCGACGCGCCTATAGCGCAGGGTGGCGGCAATGTTTCGGGTGGGCAAAAACAGCGTATCGCTATAGCGCGCGCGCTTGCTAAGGGAGCGGAGGTTTTGATTTTTGATGATAGTTTTTCCGCGCTGGATTTTAAGACTGACGCGGCTGTGCGTAAAAAACTCAAGGAAGCGCATAGTTCTGCCGCCGCGCTCGTCATAGCGCAGCGTATTAGCTCTATCATGAACGCTGATGAAATTCTTGTGCTGGAAAACGGAAAAATTATCGGGCGCGGCGTTCACGCCGAGCTTATGAAAAACTGTCCAGAATATTCAGAAATAGCGAAAACCCAATTGGCGGTGGTGGCGGAATGAGTGGAGAAAATAGAGCCGCCACTCCCCCTCCCCGCATGGGTATGCGGGGAGGGGCTGTTAACAAGAATTTTGCCAAGCCTAAAAATTTCCGCGCGTCGATGAAAAAACTTGCCCGCTATATGACGGCGTATATACCGCTGATAATAGCCGCTGCGTTCTTTGCCGCGGTATCGTCTGTGTTTACAGTTATAGGACCTAAGTTTTTGGGCAGAGCGACAGATACTCTTATCAGCGGGGCGGCCGCTGGCGCGGTTGATTTTGCCGCTACTGGTAAAACACTGTTGTCGTTGCTGCTTCTGTACATCGTCGCTTTTTTGTTTTCGTATCTTCAGGGTTTTGTCATGTCCAGCGTTACCGCGGCCATTACTCGCAGGCTTCGCGGCGATATTTTCAAAAAAATGCATTCTCTGCCTTTCAGCTATTTTGATGAAACTTCGCATGGTGATATATTAAGCCGCATTACAAATGATGTTGACACTATAAGTTCGACGATGAACCAGAGTTTTTCGCAGATAATTACTTCTGTCGCCTCTCTTGCCGGCATAGTCGTGATGATGTTCACTATAAGCTGGCAGTTGACTTTAGTTACGCTTTTCATGATTCCGGCGTCGCTGTTTTCCGCCTCTGTCGTTATAAAAAGCTCTCAGGTTTATTTTAAGAAACAGCAAGATTTTTTAGGTGCTGTAAACGGGCACATTGAGGAAATGTTTTCAGCGCATGATGTGGTATGCGCGTTCAACGGACAGGATGGATCAATACGGAAATTCGACGGATTAAATGACGCGCTCTATAAGTCCGCGTGGAAAGCTAACTTCCTTTCCGGCATTATCATGCCGCTTACTTTTATAATAAGCAATCTTGTGTATGTCGTTGTTTGTATAGTCGGCGGCTCACTCGCTCTTAAAAAAATTATAACTATAGGCGATATTCAGGCTTTTTTGCAGTATGTCCGCTCGTTCGTACAGCCGCTTCAGATGATTACAAATGTTACAAATATTTTGCAGCAAACCGCGGCGGCGGCGGAACGGGTTTTTGAATTTCTCGGCTTACCTGATGAGATTCCTGACGCGCCTGACGCGAAACCGCTTGTTAAAAGTGAAAAAGATTTTGATGTTTGTTTTGAAAATGTGGTATTCGGCTACAAAAAGGACAAAATTATCATTCATGATTTTAGCGCTAATGCTCCGTGTGGGCAAAAAATCGCTATTGTCGGGCCTACGGGCGCGGGTAAATCAACGATGGTAAAGCTGTTGATGCGTTTTTACGATGTGTCCGGCGGCGCGATAAAGATAAACGGCGGCGATATTCGTTTTTACAAACGTGATTCATTGCGCTCCGTTTTCGGAATGGTACTGCAAGATACATGGCTTTTTAACGGTTCTATTGCGGATAACATACGTTACGGCAAACCGGACGCTTCTATTGATGAGGTAATAGCCGCCGCGAAAGCCGCGCAGGTTGATAATTTTGTCCGCAGTCTCCCTGACGGCTACGACATGATTTTGAATGAGGAAGCCGACAATATATCGCGGGGACAGAAACAGCTGCTCACTATTGCCCGCACAATTATCGCCAGCCCCGCGATATTGATCCTGGACGAGGCTACAAGCAATGTCGATACTCATACCGAAGTGTTAATCCAGCAAGCTATGGATAATCTGATGTCCGGCAGAACCAGTTTTGTCATCGCGCATCGCTTATCTACCATCCGCAACGCCGCTCTGATTCTTGTGATGAAAGACGGCGATATTATCGAGCAGGGTAATCATGAGGAACTTCTCGCGAAGGGCGGTTTTTACGCTAATATGTACAACAGCCAGTTCGATTAGGATGTTTTCACTGGTTTTCTGTTAGTTTTCCAGAATGATTATTTCTACGCGGCGGTTTTTCCGCCGTCCGGCTTCGGTGTCGTTTCCGGCGACAGGATTTTGGGAGCCGTAGCCGCGTGCAATTATCCTTTCTGCGCCTCTTACGCCGTGTTCAACAAGGTAAGCCGCGATGACGGCGGCACGTTCCTGAGAAAGCTGTTGACGGGAGGCTTCCGTTCCGCCTGCGCGCGCCGCGTGTCCGCCTACAAGTATGTCGCGGTTCGGGTATTTGCGCAAAATATCGCCTAGCTTTTCCAGTTTTTTTTCTTCGCCGCGGACAAGAACGGCGGAATCCGGTTCAAACATGATGTCCTCAAGATTTATTTTTACACCCTCATCAACAACTTTCACGTCCGCGCCCTCGACACCTTCGTCAACAAGGTCGCGCAAAATATCGTCGGCAACCGCCGTCTTGTCCATTTCAGGCGACTCGATGATTTCAGATTCGGCGTTTCCCTTGAATTCATACACAGTTCCGTCCGGCATTTTGAATTCAAGTCTAAAAGTTTCCTCCGCGCCGACAGGCTGCCCCAACGCGCTGTCCCAATACATTACCTGTGAGGATTCCCCGCGCACACGCAGCGGCGTACCGCCGCTGCCCTTCGATATTCCAAGCGGGTCATCTTCCAAAAAGCTCCCATCTGAAGTATCCAGCGAGTAACTAATCGAGACGGCTTTGCGGGGTTTCCCCCGCCAGTCCCGCTCGCCTAAAAACGTGTAACGCGCCTTAAACGGAATCCGCTGTAGCTTGTTTAAGCCCAAAGCCGGCCCCAAATCGTGCGCTTCGTAACCCTCAGCTTCCCAGCTGTCGCCGGGATTAAGGGAACGATTGGGAAAGATGGGAACATTGCGGACGGTAGGCATAGTGTAGCGGTCGGCTATCGTTATATTTCCTTTCGCGTCCCTGCCAAACACCGAATTATACTCCTCCGTCCATTGAAAACTCTTGCCTTCGCCGTTTTCAAGGTTCTTTTCCTCCGCCAACTGGAACAATGCCTTGTGAACAGCAACCCCGTTTCGCACTTCAAGCACCTCGCTGGACATACGATTCAGAATTTGAGTGTCGTACAGAAGCTCGCCGTTCATAAACACGCCTTCGCGTGATGTGGAAATTGTCTTGAATTTGTCACCGGTTTTATGTTTGAAAGCGAATTCTTCCGCCCCCGCGTGGACGACAAAAACTGCGGCGGCGAAAATAAAGATAAATGGACGCATTATTTTAATATCGACATAAACAAAGCGGTTGGATATGCTGATTATCATGATGCAATATAGAAAAGATGAAACATCCGGCGGCGAACTTTCGGTTTTAGGCTTCGGCTGTATGCGCTTTCCCCGCTCTCTCGGCGTGATTGATATGAAGAAAACATCGGCGATGATAGCTGTAGCGGTAGAGCGCGGAGTAAACTATTTTGATACCGCGTGGATATATCCGGGCAGCGAGGAAGCACTGGGAGCGGCGCTTGCGGAACAAAAGCTGCGTGAAAAAGTGAACATAGCCTCCAAACTGCCAATCAATGCCTGTAAAAACGCCGGAGACTTTGACAAATATTTTTCGCAAAGTCTGGCGCGTTTGAAAACCAATTATATAGATTATTATTTGATGCACATGCTTACGGACATGAACTCGTGGGAAAGGCTGAAAAATTGGGGGATAACGGACTGGATAGAGGAGAAAAAACGAAGCGGCGCGGTGCGGCGCATAGGTTTTTCTTTTCACGGCGGGCGCGATGACTTTTTGGCATTGCTTGACGCTTATAACTGGGAGTTTTGCCAAATCCAGTACAACTATTCCGATGAAAACTATCAGGCTGGTAAGAGTGGACTAAAAGCCGCCGCCGGAAAAGGCATACCCGTCATCATTATGGAGCCTCTTTTGGGCGGCAAGCTGGTGAACGGACTCCCGAAAGCCGCGCACGAAGCCTTTAAGAAGGCCGACCCCGACCGCAGCGCGGCGGCGTGGGGTTTGGACTGGCTATGGAATCAAAAAGAAGTAAGCGTTGTGCTTTCTGGAATGAGCAGCATGAAACAGCTTGAAGAAAACATAGAACTTGCCGAAAACGCGCGTGCAGACAGTTTGAGCCCCGCCCATCTTGCCGCGTTTGACGAGGTTAAAAACATATTCAACGCTTCTTACAAAGTTCCGTGCACCGCTTGTTCCTACTGTATGCCCTGCCCGCAAAATGTGAACATTCCCGGTTGTTTTGCCGCGTACAATGCCAGTTTTGCCTTTTCGTTCATCGAAGGATTAAAACAGTATGTAACCAGCACAGGCGCGACAAGTGTCGCGCCGCGCATGGCAGGACAGTGCGTCAAATGTGGGAAGTGCGAAAAACACTGTCCGCAAGAAATAAAGATAAGCGCACTTTTGAAAGACGTTAAAGCCCGCCTTGAACCCTTTTGGCTGCGGGCGGTGCTTTCATTACTCAGGCGTCAGCCTCCGCGTCGAAGCGGGCGTTCATGAGCCGCCTTCCCGCCGCCGTAACTTTGCCTTGCCCCATTCGGGCGGCTTAACCGGATTAGTGGAAGTTTCCCGCCGCGAACAAAAATGTTAGAACTGCGGAATATATACAAAACCTTCCCGTCCAACGGTGCGTGCGCGCTGGAAGGCGCGGACTTTGCACTGCGGCGAGGAGAGATACACGCGGTTTTCGGAGAGAACGGAGCCGGAAAATCCACCCTCATGCAGATACTCGCCGGTTTTGAGCAGCCAGACAGCGGGAAAATCATCATTGACGGCAAAGAAAGGCGCTTTTCGCAGCCTGCGGACGCAATCGCGCTTGGAGTTTGCATGATACGCCAGCGTCCCGAACTTTGCGGCGGGATGCGAGTGTGGGAAGCCTGCGTACTGGGCGCGGAGGCGCGGAGCGCCTCCGCGTTTTTCCGCAAGCGCGCTTCCCGCGACAGGATAACCCGCCTTTCCCGCGAATGGGGCTT
>JAIRSB010000141.1 GCA_031255655.1 Spirochaetaceae bacterium
TCATGGACTATCAAGCATATTACAAAAAAAATAATATCGCGGTATATGCCACCTGCGCTTTAACGGAATTGCCGTCTGCATGGAAACCGATGTTTTCGGTGGTAATAAATTGCTTTAACGCCGAAAATCCGCCGGTTTTCCGGCAGGAAACATTAAGCCAAAGCCTTTGGGAAGTCGCTTATGCCTGTGAAATGATGGGACGCTATTTTCCGGCGTTTATGTTTTCAGATTTATTTTCTGAAGAAGGAAAAAATCCTGCTTCGATAGAGCGTTCGCTGGATATGCTTTTAGAATGCGGAGTCATACGTTCGCTCCAAGACCCAGAAGTTGAAATCGTAGGCTTTATCCGGGGCGTTGAGGAGTTGCTCGGAAAACGCGCTTCGTATATACGCGGAATGGTGATTCGCTCGTTGATTTCATGGAGCGCCTCTGGAAAACTGAAGCCGTGTTTCAGCCTGTTGGAAGCGATTCACGAACTTGGCGGCGATGTATCTCCACTCCTCGCGCTTGAGGCGGTGAGGCAGGATATTATAAACGACACATACCACACGATTGAAAGAGTAATAACGAAAAATTATTTCAAAACCGTCTGCGGCGAATCCCGCGCGCCCGCGCTTTACTACATTTACAAAACATTGAAAAGCTTGATTTACGGAAACGAAGATGAAATAATCAGCACATTCTCCGGTATGGACATTCCAGAAACAGAAATACCGAATTATAAGGCGCAGATATTAACGATAAACGCTTTTTATAAAATAGGAATGCGCGGCCCGTCAACCGCTATGAATGAAATAAAAGAATCTTTGATTATTTGCCAAAGCCATCATGACAAATACGGTATAGCGCAAGTGTACCGTTTGTTTGCGTTTGTTAATTTGTTAAAAAATGAATTAAGCGTGGCCATAGATTATCTGTCGTTCGCCATAGAAGACACAAGGCGCGGTGGCAATTACAGCGAATTGGCGCTGGTTACTTTTTACGCGGCCAGATGTCATTTTATTTTCGGCAACATATCGGAGGCGGTGCGTCTGATAAAACAGTCAGAGGACGCCGCCAACATTTCCGGCATGGAAGACTGGGCTATGCGCGCCAGATTTTTCTTAGGAAGACTGCGTTTTGAGAGCGGCTGTTATCAGGATGCTTTGGATATATTCAGCGACATACATGCGCATTACAGCAGCGATCCGGATTCCGCGCAGTCCCGCGTAACCGGCGCGTGGATGTTCAGAAGTGAGATTTATCTGCGCGGTGCTTCGCACGATGAAAAACAGAACCGACTCACGGACGACGGACAGATTTTTGAAATTGAGGCGGCATATCTTTCCGGCAATTATGAAAAAGCAGTGGGGTTATCTGACAGGCTGCTTCCTTTGGTTACAGACGACGGCTTTCTGTTTCTTGAGCAGCCGGACTGGAGCAGCGGTTTCGCACAGTGCGAATTATTGCAGATTTCAAAAAAAGAGTTCCGCGTCAGAATGATAAGCGTGTGGCGAGCCCTTTCGCTTTCAATGCTTGGCGAAAAGTATTCCGAAGAAGTGATTAACATTATGCAGAAAGTTATTAGAGATAAGAGTCTGCGGGATGCTGACCCGAACGCCCCGTTTTATTTTTTCGCCAACTATAAAATATTGCGGCAGGCTAATTCGGAAGAAGTGGATAGAAATACAGCGATAAGCATAGCTTTCAAGCGCTTACAGCGGCGCTCAAGCCGCATTGACGACATAGAGACGCGGCGTAATTTTCTGTCAAAACATTACTGGAACAAAGCTCTGTTTTCGACAGCGAAAGAACACAAACTGATATAAGACTTCGATGCGTAGCCATGTGATATGGGCAGGGCGGTCAATATGCCGCGAACGGAATAATGTTTTTTATTTCTATCCTGAATTCCGACGAAGCCGCCCACAGACCGTTTTGCATCCGGTATAACGGAAACCTCGACAAAGCGATAAAACCCGTTACAGAGCGCGGACGGTTTCTTTCCGTTGGGCGGAGTTTTTTACGAAGGGCCTTTTTCATCGCGTCTTTAAGGGCATATTCCTTTATCTGACTGCGGTCGATGGTGCCCTCCCCACCTTGCAGCGGGCCGTAGCCTACAGCCTGAGCGGTAAAGGAGGACGCACTTTTCCAGCCGGAAATCCTGCTTCCCTGCGCTTCGTCAAGATGATAGTCCGCGTACAGGAAAAAAAGCCCGTCTTTGACATTAACATCCGTAATTTCCAGCCTAGCATCGTCCGGCGTAATTTTACCAAGCGCGGTCAATTCTATATCTTCCGGCAGACTGCGCGCCCACTCTCCCGGCTCATAAACAAATTCCCAGCCATATACCATGCCGGAAAAGGCCGCCGCCGCGTCTTCGAGCGCCCAGCGATTCGCGGCAGCGTTGTCGAGCGGGCTGGGAACACCTAAAAACAGCGCGTAAACCGGCTCCAGTTCCACGCACACCTCGCCACGCAGCGTTTCCTGAGAAAAGACGGACTGTGCGTAAAACAGCGCAATAAAAATTATTCGGATGCGAGTCATTAACATTTCACCTGTTTCATATTTTCGGCATTTTCGCCATACTTTAACCGGTTTAGCGCGGACAGTTTACGGTTAGGTTTGTTTTATAGCCTTATCTGCGCGGTTTAACGAGGAATGATGCTTGAAACTAAAACAATAAATGAAAACATTGACGAACTAGCCGCAGTTCTTGCCGGTACTGAGGATAAATCGCTGATAGCCGATTTTTTCACGGATATATTTACGCCAGCCGAACGCGCCGACATTGCCGCCCGCTGGGCTTTGATAAAAGCTCTCAACAAAAAAAATCCGCAACGAAAAATAGCGAAGGATTTGGGACTTTCCCTCTGCAAGATAACGCGGGGGTCAAAAGAACTGCGAAAACCCAACTCCGCTCTTGCCAGAATGCTGCAAAAACTAGACGCGCTGTAAATCCGCCTCGTTTTCATATTTCAAAAAAAATCGGCAGTCAAACACAACGCGCGGAAGACATGCCCGAATTTCAGGAAACATATCCCCGCGCCGCCTATAGTCGGGCAACCCGGATTTGAACCGGGGACCCCAAGTCCCCCAGACTTGTACGCTAACCAACTGCGCTATTGCCCGCTGATAAATAAGTCTATTTGCTTTCCCGCTTGCTGTCAACAAGCCCACCGTTTCCGGCAGCAAGAGAATCGCCCATCCGTGAAAACAACCTGCGAACGTGTTTGCCGCCTCCAAACACCCCCTCCCCCAGCCTCAAAACTAGTAAGTCGTGTCATCCATCGCCTCAAACTGTTCGCGGACCTTCTGAAGCGAAGCAAGCTCGCGGTTCAGCGTCTTTTCATAATCCAAACCGCCGCTTTCCATGCGGAAAGCCTCATCCTCCCAGAATTGAACACGCTGCAGATTGATGAAACGAAACCGCTTATCCAAAGATTTTTCGGCCCATTCCTTCGCGCCGTTCCAGTAGAACAACGCCGTGCGGTAGCACTTTTCGGCAGTATCAAGACTATCGAGATTCTGCTCTTTCCACGGCGCATTGTAAAAGTAAGCGATGCGCTTGTTCCATTTGTTGCCCAAAAGAATGTACTGTTCTATAAGTTTAAGATTAATATGCATCATGAAAAGATAACGGTACTTTTCCCACTGCGTTTCATTTTCTATCAAAGCTTCGGCGTACAGCGGGTTAGAAAAATCGGCAGCCAGAGCTTTTTCAAGCCAGTAGATATTTTCCATAGTGTCATCGGGATACTGGATATGGTGCAGATGGAAAAGACGGTAAAACTGCTCCTTGTAGCTGACAATGTACGCATCCAGCGGCGCAACATTCGCCAACAAAATAAACAACCCGCAGCAGAGAACGGACACATTTCTAAACACTTTTTTACAAAGCGCGGATTTTCGCGTTATAGGGCGCACCCTTTCATTATCGGCAACATGACGATGTTACCCCATACCACATGCGCCACAGAATCCACCGGAGCGGAAGCGTCGATTACGACTACACGACTGCCTTCCGCGCGGCACGAATCCAGAAGCTCAAGATAACGCTCGCGCACTTGAATTTGAAAATGCAGACGCTCATAAATATCTTTTTGCCGGCGATTTTCCATGCGCTCAAAGGCGGCGGAAGGCTCAATATCGAAGTATAGAAGCAATTCCGGCGCGGGAAAGCCCGCGTTCAACGCCGCGGGCAGCGCACTGCCGCACTCAATCCCCTGATAAACCAGCGACGAGAGCGTGTAGCGGTCGCAAACCACAAGAGCGCCGCCTTTCGCAAGCTGAAAAACGCCACCCTCTCCGTACAGATGCTCGGCGCGGTCGGCGGAGAAAAGACGCGCCAGCGTCTGCGGATGCAGACGCTGGCCGCCGCGCAACGCCTCCCGCAGCAGCCGCCCAACCGGCCCATCAGTAGGCTCGAAAGCAGCATGCAGCGCGGGGAAACCCGACGTTTTGTCAGCATCAAAACGTCGTTTAAGAATATCAAGTTGCGTACTAGTGCCGCTGCCGTCAATACCCTCAAACACAACAAAATTTTGCAGAACTTCCATAAAAGACCTTAAAGACCCCAAGAACCCTAGCCGCGCAGCTTCCGAATCATCGCGGCTTTGTCGGGAGCGTTGAAGAAGGCAGAACCGGCAACAAGAACATCCGCTCCGGCGGCGGCAGCCTGCCCTGCCGTCTCCTCGTTGATCCCGCCATCCACCGATATTAAAAAATCCAACTGCCGTTCAATCCGCAGCCGTGTCAAATCCGTAATTTTTGTAAAACACCCGGTAATACAATTCTGCCCGCCGTAACCCGGGTTCACAGTCATTATGAGCACAATGTCTACAAGCGGCAGCAAGCCGTCAAGCGCGCTTACCGGCGTGGACGGGATTATGCTTATCCACGCTTTTTTCCTGAGCTGGCGAATATTTTGGATGACCCCGCGCGCGTCCTCCGCCGCTTCCAGATGGAAACTTATTTAATCCGCGC
>JAIRSB010000140.1 GCA_031255655.1 Spirochaetaceae bacterium
GGAGAGTATTACCTGCCTCTTCCCTACGGCGCGGACGTCTTCCGTTTAGCCCTTCCGGGCTTCCGGGACGGGGCGGAGTACGCACTCCCCTACGCCGAATCCGGCATGGAAGGGACTATCTACCTTGTAGAGGGCAGATGGGTGCTGAAGGATAACGCTGACGGCGGAGAATACTACCTGCCTCTTCCCTACGGCGCGGACGTCTTCCGTTTAGCCCTTCCGGGCTTCCGGGACGGGGCGGAGTACGCACTCCCCTACGCTGAATCCGGCATGGAAGGGACTATCTACCTTGTAGAGGGCAGATGGGTGCTGAAAGATAACGCAGATGGCGGAGAGTATTACCTGCCTCTTCCCTACGGCGCGGACGTCTTCCGATTAGCCCTTCCGGGCTTCCGGGACGGGGCGGAGTACGCACTCCCCTACGCTGAATCCGGCATGGAAGGAACTATCTACCTTGTGGACGGCAGATGGGTGCTGAAGGATAACGCAGATGGCGGGGTGTATTATTTGCCTATTCCTTACGGCGTGGATGTATTCCGCCTTGCTTTTCCGGGTTTCCGCGATGTAGTGGAGTTCGCACTTCCCTATGCCGAGTCCGGCATGGAGGGGACTGTCTACCTCGTGGACGGTAGATGGGTACTCCGTGATGGTGCGGACGGCGAAGAGTATTTTGTCACTTTTTCACCTGCGCTGGATATGGCGCTGTTTCCTCCAAAACCGCGCGCCACACCTGTGGATACAAACGCCAATTCAGGGCTTAGCGGTTTGATTTACCTTTTGACAGGCGAATCGCAATTCGTTGACCGTTCAGATGTGAATTTGGGAGCGTATATGCCGTATCCTTTTGAAGATACATTCGCCAACATGGTTTTAGCTGATGACAAAAGCGCCGTTCGGGATATATATGAGACAATACTTCGCATCGAAACTACGCCTAACCGCCCGTCTGAGATTATTATAGATATTGGTTCAATCCGCGAAGAGCACGGCATAAGTACGCTTGAATTGTTGCCAAAATCCGTATTTAGCAATGAAAGTGAGAGAAAAGCTTATTTATTAATGATAAAGCATCTTTCAAACGGAAAATATTATCTACAAATAGGATTGTTCGACCGTACTGACGTTTTAGCATTGGAATTAGCAAATTTGGACTGGGCTTATCCATACGCGCTGGAAACAAGCGGAACTCCGCAATCGCCCACATACAAGCTGCTAGTAGGACCTCTCAATGAGGGGGAAAGTAATGCTTTATTATTGCATTTCAGGCGTTATGGGTACTATGACGCTTTTATCCGCAACGATGGCTGATATGCTGTCAATGTTGATTTTCATGGCGGAAGGCGCGCTTGTTTCTTTAGGAATTTTTTTCCTTACGCTTGTTTTTTCACTCCCGCTTGCCATGGCCGTAACACTGGGGCGAATGTCGAAAAACCGTATTTTAAGCGGCGTAATTCATATTTATCTTTTGATAATGCGCGGTACGCCGCTGATACTACAGCTTATATTCATTTATTTCGCTCCGAAATACTTTTATATGTTTTTATACAATGGTCTCTCGTCGTTAATAACTTCCGAAAATTTTTGGGAAGCCGTCAAATTCATGCTGTTGTACAACAGGTTTGCGGCGGTGATAATAGCGTTCACGTTGAATTACGCCGCGTATTTCGCCGAGATTTACCGCGGCGGTATTGAGTCGATAGCAAAAGGTCAGTATGAGGCCGCGAAGGTGCTCGGGTTTACAGGCAGTCAGACATTCAACCGCATCATTCTGCCGCAGGTTGTAAAACGAATCCTTCCCGCTTCCAGCAACGAAGTCATAACTTTGGTGAAGGATACCGCTCTGGCGCAGGTTATCGGCGTTGCGGAACTCTTTCACGCCGCCCAAAACGCCGCTGCTCGCGAATTTTCGACAATGCCCATATTCGCGGCGGGTGTTTTTTATTTCGTTATGAATTGGGCCGTATCCGTCGCGTTTGCCCGCGCCGAAAAAAAGTTATCGTATTACAGCTAATCTGTACGGAACTTAGGACGCCATCGAAGGTATCAGATTAAAAAGTTCTTCTGTGTAGTTAGCGAGCATAGTAAACATCCAGCCTCCTAGCAGCGCCAGAATGAGTAGTATAACCAGAATCTTCGGCACAAAGGTAAGCGTCTGTTCCTGTATCTGGGTTGCGGCCTGTAAAATTGCTATCACCAGTCCAACAACTAACGCACTTATCAGCAACGGCGCGGAGAGCATCAATATCTGGAAAATTCCGCCGCGCAGTAAGCTAACCATATCGCCTATCGTCATAAAAACCTCACACGAAAGACCTGATAAGCTGCCCGGTCAAAAGTCCCCAGCCGTCTACCAGAATGAATAGTATCAGTTTGAACGGCATAGAAATCATCACAGGCGGCAACATTATCATGCCCATAGACATCAGCGCGCTTGCGACAACCATGTCTATCACTATGAACGGAATGAATATCATTATACCGATTTTGAACGCTACTGTAAGTTCGTTAAGGATAAAAGCCGGAATGAGTACATAAGTTGGCACATCCGCGAGACTTTCGGGACGCGGAAGCCCGCGCATCGCCATGAAAAGACGTATATTATCCGGTTTTGTCCGCATTTGATTGTACATGAACAATCTAAGCGGTGTTTCAGCCTCTCGGTAAGCTTCTTGCACTGTCAAGTTTCCTTCAGAGAGCGGGCGCAACGCGTTCTGATAGACAGAATCCAGCGTAGGCCACATGATAAATACCGTCAAAAACAGCGATATTCCGAGAATAACCTGATTGGGCGGCGCCTGCTGCAATGAAAGCGCCCGTTTTACGAAGTCCAGCACGATAGAAATCCGCAAGAAGCTGGTCATCAATATTATGAAACTCGGCGCAAGTGTGATGACTGTTAAAAGAAGCAGCAGTTGAACAGAAAACGCCGTCTCGCGCCCTGTTTCGGGACTGCGTATCGCAAGGTCGATAAAAGGTATCGCCGGGCCCTGCGCCGGGCGGGGTATCTCCATCGTGCCTTCGGTGGAAAGCCCGGGAAACGGTACGGCGGGCGCGGGCAACGTCTGAGCCGATACAACAGCAGGAAACATCGTTAAACTTAAAAAAATACCAAGCGAAAAGCCCCTCATCCTATCGCTCCTTGTGTTTATTTATAAATTTTTTAATCGTTCGCGGCTTCTTTGAAGATTCGCCGCCGGTAAAGATTCCGCGTCGGGTCGCTTGCTGAATGTTCCGCCGCCTGCACCGCTAAAACGGCGTAGTATACTTGTAAAATTGAGCGGAGCGGTTCCTTTCGAACTTGCCACCCGCTCGGAATAGGCAAGCAACATCGCGTCAACAGTTTCTTTATCGCTGATTTCCGCTATGGTGGATACATTCGTGTCAGAAAGCCCCACAAGCCAAGCCTTGTTTCCAACGGCGACAACTGCCGCCGCTGTTTTCATATTTATAGGAGAACGAGCAAGCACTTTCAGATAGTTATCATCCGGAATATCGCCCGTTTTTTTGCGTTTTAACAGGTAAACAATCCCATAAACGGCTGACGCTGTCAACGCCAAAACAACTATGACGCGGAAAATCGTCCATACAGACATAACGTCGTCATTTTGTTCTTGCGGAACGCCCACGTCCTCGCCTAATAGATAGCTTCGTTCCTCTTCCCTGGCGTCGTTCACCACAGCGGTATCAGCCGCAACATTCGGAGTTTCGCCAAAGCTTTGTGAAAAAACTTGATTTTGAATAACGCCGGACAGAAACAGCACGGCACCAAAAGCAATTATCCGTTTCAGTTTGCCCCTACCCTATTTTCTCAAATCAATCAAATACGTTCTTAAAAACCGGCGTTACTGAAACTTTGTTACCGGCTGAACAGTTCCAACTGTTC
>JAIRSB010000202.1 GCA_031255655.1 Spirochaetaceae bacterium
ACAATAAAATACAGACGAAATATGTATGAAATAGTAGACAATACTTAAGATAAAATCAATTATATCGTTATTTTCGGGCTTTCTTCATGTGAAAAATTTCCAAAATGAGAATTGCTGGTACGAAAAACGGCCAACGATTCGACATGGTTAGTCTGCGGATAAAAATCATAGAAAGATAGTGATTCGAGCGACAGCTTACCTGCTTCCATCAGCAATACCGAATCCCGCGCCAGTGCGTTTGGGTTACAAGAGACATAGCAAAGCAATTCGCAGCCGGAAGCAAGAAAATGGCACATCGCCTCACTCAAACCCTGCCGTCCCGGATCGGCAACGGCAAAACTGTAATGCGCCCGCTTTCCCGCCCCACGTGCCCACGCCGTATCAGTCTGCCCCCAAAAACGAGCGTTCTTCGAACGCAAGTTTTCACGAGCAAGACGCAAAGCCGCCGCGTTAGATTCCAGTAAATCTACACGTTCAAAAATATCCTGCAAGAAAACGGCGAAAGTCCCGACACCGCAGTAAAAATCAGCCGCCGGGAACCTCAGCCCGGCCGATTCTGCCGTTAAAAGTATCTCGTCAATCACCGATTCCAGCAACGCCGTATTACACTGAAAAAAAACTCCGGCATCCACAATTATATCTTTTTGCCGAACACGCACTGTACCGCGCGAATTCCGCCCTTCTACCAGCAAGCCGGAAATTCCGCTATACACGCAAAAACGGTCACGGTCGACAGGAGGGATGATAGCTCCTGCTTTCAGCGCGTCCCTAATCACCGGCACGGCGATTAAGCAGTCGTTCACAGGGATAAATTTCGCAATGGCGGAGCTGCCGTTTCGTGTCATAAAACCGCACAACAACTCTTTTTCGCGGCTGAGCGTTAGAGAGCGTGTCCGCGATTTTTTAAAAGGATGTTCGGCTTCTGTGCCTTGCGGCGACCTGTGGAACTGCACACGGCTGCGGTACTCGAAAGGACGGGATGGGAAAACCTTAATTTCAGGTATACCGGAAATACCGGAACGCAAAAAAGCGCGGCGCAAAAAATCTTTTTTTCGCACCAGTTGCTCTTCGTAAGCCAAATTCTGCAACGGACACCCGCCACAGTGTCCCCAATATTGACAAAGAGCGTTTTTGCCGTCGGCACACTCCACACCTTCCGGCAAAGTCTGGAAATTTAGCATCGTTTTACGGAGTAAAGAAAACCATGGCGGACATATTCCATACAGCCGCGGCGCAGACGGCACCGGACATTAAATCGAGTGCCGTTACGCCGATTTTGCCAACGGAAAAATTTCCGGCGGCTGTAAATTTTCAACAGTATCCCGCGTTATTACGACACGCTTTTGACCCGGCTGGGAAGGCAATTCAAACATTATGTCTATCATAAGACGCTCCACAATAGCCCGCAAACCACGCGCTCCGGTTTTCTGCTGAATCGCGGTCTCGGCAATCGCGTCAACAGCGTCTTCGGTAAACTCCAGTTTAACGTCGTCAATGGCGAGAGAAGCCTGATACTGCTTTACTATCGCGTTACGCGGTTCTGTTATTATGCGCCGCAGGTCTTCAACTTTTAGTTCATCAAGACAAACAGTTATCGGCAACCGGCCTATGAATTCGGGGATCATTCCAAAATGTATCAAATCATCCGGGTGCAGTTTTTTAAACAATTCTTTATTGCTTTGGTTCTTTGAATCGCGAACTTCCGCGCCAAAACCGATAGGGTGCTGCACAACACGCCGCTCTATATACTTATCCAAACCGACAAACGCGCCACCGCAGATAAATAGGATATTCGTAGTATCTATCCTTATCATCTCCTGATTAGGATGTTTTCGCCCGCCCTGTGGCGGCACTGAGGCTACACTGCCTTCAATTATCTTTAACAAGGCCTGTTGAACGCCCTCGCCGGAAACATCCCTAGTAATAGACACGTTTTCACCTTTTCGGGAAATCTTATCTATTTCATCTATATACACGATACCGCGCTCAGCGGCGGCTATGTTGCCGCCCGCGTTCTGAATCAGCTTAAGCAGTATGTTTTCGACATCTTCTCCGACATAGCCTGCCTCCGTAAGCGTAGTAGCGTCCACTATAGCGAACGGGACTTTGAGTTTATGCGCCAGCGTCTTGGCAAGAAGCGTCTTGCCCGTTCCGGTAGGGCCTATCAGTAAAACATTAGATTTTTCAATTTCAACATCGTCAGGATTGCTGCTAGGATTCGCTATACGTTTATAATGATTATAAACCGCTACGGAAAGCGCTTTTTTCGCGTCTTCCTGCCCTATGACGAACTGGTCAAGATAGTCTTTTATTTCTTTAGGGCGCGGTATATCGCCTGTAAACTGACTGGATAAATCGCGCTCACCGTCGTTAAGTATACGCTTGCAAACCTCAACACATTCGTCGCAAATAAAGACTTCTGACGGTCCGGCTATGAGCCGGCGCGCCGTGTCTCCGCTCTTGCCGCAAAAAGAGCAAGTACGCTCGGCTGTACCAGAATTACGCAGTCTTGCCATTATTTTCCCTCACTAAAATTTTATCGACAATACCATAATTCACCGCGTCCTCCGCTGACATGTAAAAATCTCTTTCCATGTCGCAGGCAATCTGCTCCGGCGTTTTTCCGCTTTGCCACGCAAAATAATCAATAGTTATGCGTTTAAGACGCAATATTTCTTTAGCTTGTATGCCTATATCCAGAGCCTGTCCTTGAGCCCCGCCCCATGGCTGGTGAATCAGCACACGCGACGACGGCAGAGCCATGCGTTTACCCTTCGCACCACCTGTAAGTATCAACGCACCCATGCTCGCCGCCTGTCCCACACAGATTGATTGGACATCGCACTTTACGTACTGCATCGTGTCATAAATCGCGAGTCCCGCGGTAACCGAACCGCCGGGCGTGTTTATATAAAGACTTATGTCTTTTTCGGTATCCTGCCCGTCAAGAAATAAAAGCTGCGCGACAACAAGATCCGCTGTTATATCTGTTATTTCACCATCTAAAAATATAATCCTGTCTTTAAGCAATCGCGAATAAATGTCGTATGAGCGTTCCCCCATTCCGGTCTGCTCAACGACTATGGGCACAAGGCTATTCATTTTTTCATGCATATTTATAGTCTAATAAGTTTTCTGGAAAATATCTAGAAAATTTACTTTTTTCCCCGTCTTTATCGTATTTTTTTCAATCAAGATATCAAATACTTTTTTTTGTTTTACTTCCGCGGATATAAATTCGCGCCCGCCGCCTTCCATCGCTGTGACTTCTTCTTTTACACTCTCAACCGGAATTCCCATATCGCTCGAAATCACACCGTACATTTCCTCAATATCATCATCAGAAGCATCTATATTCAAATCTTTTATAAGTTGGCCGATAATCAATTTTGACAGAGCGTTCTTAGCGGCATGCTTGCGCGCTTCATCTCCCCCAGAGCCGCTCATTATTTTTAGTAAAATTTCATCAGGCACCGAATAATTTCGAAGCGTCTGGCGCATTAGTCCTACACCTTCAATGTTTATCATTGATTGTGGAATATCCACCGGATTTAATTCGATTATTTTATCAATGATTCTTTTTTTCTTTAAGTTTTTCAATCCGGTTTCAAGACGGGCGGCCAGCCGCTCTTCTATATTTCGTCGTAAATCGTCTATGTTTTTGAAGTTTTCGCTGACATCTTGAGCCAGTTCGTCGTCTTCCGGGAGTTCTTTCTGTTTTAAAGCTGTAAGTGTAACACGTATTTTTTTTGTTTGTCCGGCTAAATCTTTGTCCGAAAAATCCTCTGGATAACTTTTCTGTATTTCGCGTGTCTCGCCTTTCTTCATTCCGGTGATTTCATCGTCAAACTTGAATATATTATGTCCGGTTCCTATTACGAATGTAAAATCCTCGCGTTTCGTACCGGCGATTTCCTCGCCATTTTCCGCCAACTCGCTGTAATTGACGGTAGCCACATCTCCTTTTTCAGCGGCCGCGCCGTCTTCTTTGTCCATTATTATGGCGTTGCGCTCGCGGATTTCCTCTAACTCGCGATTAACATCGTCAGAGCTGACGTTGGCGGTTTCAACTTCTATTTCCAAACCTTCCCATTTCTGAAGCTGGATTTTTGGCATCACATCGTACTTGACGGAAAAAACGAGGTCTCTGGATAGGTCGAGTTCAGGGCTGCCTTCCACCTCCGGTTCTGAATACGGCAACGGAACGGCATCGGACGGGAAATCCTCGCTTTCTATTGCCTCCCGCACGGTATTTCCTATGATGGCGTTCAGCGCGTCTTCGCGCAATGCCTTGCCTAGCTTGTTTTCAACCACGGATATGGGGGCTTTTCCCCTGCGAAAGCCTTTAATCTGAAAATCTTTCGCGAAATCGCCCACAATTTTGTTGTACTTGCCGCGTAGATCTTCGTTTGTGCAGGTAAAGTTTAACCTTACCGCCGAATTGTCTAAGCGTGTTATTTCTTGTTTTACAGCCACTGGTTACCCTCTTTAACTCACGGACGCGCTGAAAAATTTAGGGCTTACCAGCGTCGTCTCCGCCGTGTTTTACGGCTCTTTTTTGTCTTAAATTTGAGCGGGAAACGGGAGTCGGACCCGCGACATCCACCTTGGCAAGGTGGCGCTCTACCACTGAGCTATTCCCGCAATCATTCTTTTCTTTTATACAAGAATGCTAATAATCTGTCAAGTCTTGTCCAACGCGCCCATGGCGCATTGGGTTTAGGAGTTTGCACAGAAGCACAAACTCAATTCACTGAGGCTTACCAGCGTCGTCTCTACCGTGTTTTACGGCT
>JAIRSB010000026.1 GCA_031255655.1 Spirochaetaceae bacterium
CATCCGCCACGGCATCCGCTTTTTGCGGCGGTACTATGGTTACGGCATAGTTGCTGGAAATATCACCGTTTACAACCTTGAGCTTCACCACTATTGCCGCGCTTCCGGCTTCCGGTATCGGCACACTCCACGCTGCCTCTGTAGGTTCCGCCGCCTCGTCCGAGGCTCCGTCTCCGTCTCCTCCTAAGGGATCCCCGCTCTCGTCGTCAAAGAGCGTTCCCAGCCGTAACGTCGCCTCAGGTTCAGGCAGGGTCACAGGCGCAGCTCTGACTTCGTCAGCGTTTAGCAGTTCCACAACGGAACCTTTGCTTAAAGGCTTCGCGTGAATTATAAGAGTTTCTTTG
Organism: Spirochaetaceae bacterium; assembly: GCA_031255655.1. Taxonomy (GTDB): domain Bacteria; phylum Spirochaetota; class Spirochaetia; order Treponematales; family Breznakiellaceae; genus JAIRMY01. The sequence continues at coordinate 345 of JAIRSB010000026.1, forward strand.
CTTGAATCTTTGACTTCCACCGTGTAGTCGTAACGCGAACTGTTGAACTCGTTGCCCACTCCAGTTAGCAGCGTTGTGCTGTTCGTATCGTACCTGACAACAAGAGATTCGAGAGAGGAATCTGTTCCCGGAGCTTTTACTCCCACATAATAGTTATATTTCTTTGAGCCGTTCGAGACTTGTATGGTAATCAGTGTATCTGATTTCTCCGAGCTGTTGGCCGGAGGTATGTATACGCCGTCCAGCATTGCCGGATTGTCGTCTGTGGCGGCCGCAGCTTCGGGCATCGCGCCTCTTAGGGTTTTATAACTCCACGAGATTAACGCGGTGGTTTCCGCACCTTCCGTTACGGCTTCCACAATCAGCGTTCCACGCGATTCTTCAGCGTCCGGCACGGTGTAATCCCCGTTGTTGGAGCTGAGTACCGGTTTAACGAGGTTCGATTTCCCCATATCGTCCGCGTAGTAGACTTTCAACTGCTTTAGGCGCAGTCCGTCTGGGGGCGGATCTCTTGTCGTTCCCGTCGTTGGCGGTGTCTGCATGACGGCGATATCAGCGCCGCCGTCGGTGCATCCGGCGAAAGCGAACGCGAATGCCGCTAACGCGGCGCAAAAAAGTTTTCTGTAGTTTTTCATATAAAACCTTCCTTAAAAAATAAAAATATTTACAACGGCAAACTGCCGCTAAAACCCTGAGAAAATGCGTCTTTAACCGCCTTAGGGCGGATGAAGTACGTGTATATATTGTCTGTAAAAAGAAATTACAAGTTCGGGGGGGGGGGGGGATTTATTGCCGCATTGCAAACGTTTTGCGTCTGCTCAGACGCAGAGTCCGGCCTTTGCAGGGACGTTTGGCACGGCGTCTTTTTGGTGAGGCGGTTCGTTGTGTTGGCAAATGCCGCATCTTTCATGACAACTAGTATATTGCAGTTATCGGAGTATGTCAATAGTTTTAAGGAATAGTCGTCACTGCGGGGGCGGCGGTTCTGATTTCTTGTCAATCTCTCTTTCCATGCCGCCTGTGAAGCAGACGCGCCTGCTTCACAGGCAGAACTGCCCTCCACGCAGCCCCCGGAGCAGCTCACAACGGGCTTGCAATGACGAATACGCTGTCCGCACTATGTATGTTGGTGTTTTACAAACCGAAATACCATAAATGTTAAATTGCCGCCGCGCCGCCCTCTTGCAATTTGCAGGATTTCTTGTCAGATTTTAGCTTGTAAACTGTTCCAAAACTTTATTTTTGAATTCAAAAGCTGAAGTTTTGGAACAGTTTCTTTGAATTTACCGGAAACCGGACTTGACCGTTTTACCGACAGTTTGTTTCAAAGCCGGCAAAGTTTTGGAACAAGCCCAATCTACTGTTTTAGGAGTGTTTTTTAATGGGCATCGATATTAAAAAGATGCGGAATATCGGGATTAGCGCGCATATTGACTCGGGCAAGACGACCCTGAGCGAGCGTATCCTGTTTTATTGCGACAAGATTCACGCCATACACGAAGTTCGCGGAAAGGACGGCGTGGGCGCTACGATGGATCACATGGAATTAGAAAGAGAGCGCGGTATAACCATTCAAAGCGCCGCAACACAGGTATCATGGAAAGATTACACTGTCAATCTGATAGATACGCCCGGTCACGTGGATTTCACTATAGAGGTTGAGCGTTCGCTGCGGGTGCTGGACGGCGCGATTCTCGTGCTCTGCGCGGTAGGCGGCGTGCAATCGCAGTCCATTACTGTTGACAGGCAGCTTAAGCGTTACCATGTTCCGCGCATAGCGTTCGTGAATAAATGCGACCGCACCGGCGCAAACCCTTTCAAGGTCTGCATGCAGCTGCGCGAAAAGCTGGGGCTTAACGCGGCGCCGCTTCAGGTGCCCATCGGTTTGGAAGACAAACTGGAAGGTGTTATCGACCTTGTTTCTATGAAAGCCGTTTATTTTGACGGTGATTCCGGTGAAAATATCCGTTACGCGAACATTCCGGCGCATCTTAAGGATGAGGCGGCGAAGCGGCGCGAGGAACTTATTGATACTGTGTCGCTTTTTGATGACGAGCTGGCGGAAAAATACCTTGAAGGCGAGGAAATCCCTGACGAGTTAGTCCATCGCGCTATCCGGGCGGGCACTTTGAGCGAAAAATTTGTGCCTGTGATGATGGGGTCGGCGTACAAAAACAAGGGGATTCAATGTTTGCTTGACGCGGTGAATAACTATCTGCCGGACCCGACAGAGGTTAAAAATTACGCCCTTGATATTGATAACAACGAAGCGCAGGTTGAGCTTTCTTCCAATGGGAACGCTCCCATAGTTGCGCTGGGTTTCAAGCTGGAGGACGGGCAGTACGGGCAGCTTACTTATGTCCGCGTATATCAGGGCACGCTGAAAAAAGGCGATGAGCTTATGAATCCGCGGGCACGGCGCAAGTTCAAAGTGGGGCGGCTTGTGCGTATGCACAGCGACCACATGGAGGATATATCCGAAGGTTCGCAGGGCGACATTGTAGCCTTGTTCGGCGTTGAGTGCGCGTCCGGCGACACGTTCTGCGGCGGCGGGCTTAATTACGCCATGAGTTCTATGTTCGTGCCGGAACCCGTAATATCGCTGGCAATAACTCCCAAAGACAAGAAATCCGCCGACCAGATGGCGAAAGCCCTTGGCCGCTTTACGCGGGAAGACCCGACATTCCAAACCTTCGTTGACCCGGAATCAAACCAGACCATCATCAAAGGGATGGGCGAGCTTCATCTTGATGTTTATATAGAGCGTATGCGCCGCGAGTACAAGTGCGATGTCGAGACGGGTATGCCGCAGGTGGCGTACCGCGAAACGATTACCACACGGGCAGACTTTAACTACACTCACAAAAAGCAGACGGGCGGCGCGGGTCAGTACGGGCGTGTCGCGGGCTACATGGAGCCTTACGCTGACGGCGATTACGAGTTTGTGGACAGCATAAAAGGCGGCGCTATTCCGAATGAGTTTATACCCAGCTGCGATAAGGGTTTCCGTCAGGCGGTTCAGAAAGGCAGTCTTATCGGCTTCCCCATTGTCAACATTCGCTGCTGCATTAACGACGGCCAGTCGCACCCGGTAGACTCGAGCGATATAGCGTTCCAACAGGCGGCTATAGGCGCGTTCCGCGAGGGTTACGCCAAAGCCAAGCCCTGCATCCTTGAGCCTATCATGAAAGTGTCCGTAGAGGGGCCGACGGAATTTCAGGGGAATATATTCGGCAGCCTTAATCAGAGGCGTGGTATTATTAGCGCGTCATCGGAAGACGGAGCGTTCTCGCGTGTCGAGGCGGAAGTGCCTTTAAGCGCGATGTTCGGCTATTCTACCGATTTGCGTTCCATGACGCAGGGGAAGGCCGAGTTCACGATGGAATTCCTTAAATACGGCAAAGTCCCGCAGGGCATAAGCGAGCAGCTTATCAAAGACTATATCGAAAAACGCAAAAAAGAGCAGTCGCGCTGATAACTAAACTGATGGACGGGCGCTTCCTTAAAAACAGGTTAGCGGCCGTCCATAGTCCAAGCCCGCCGCGCGGCGGGTATAATGCTTGACCTTAATCAAGCGGCGCGGATAGACTTTTAACACAATGAAAAAAATACAGTAACCGGGCTTTCGGACAATTTTATTTGCTAAAAAACCCGTAAAACGCCCTGCCTTTTGCGCGGCTTATAATCAACGCTGTCCTTAAAACAAACATTCCCGGTCATCGGAGGCAATCTTGCGTTACGTTAATTTGGATAAAACGGCTGTTTACAGCAAACTGGCGGAGGCGGCGAAAATAGACTTTGATTTTCGCAAAAGCCTTGACGCGGAAAGGGTGCGGAAATGCTCTGTCGGCATAGCGGATTCGCTTGTTTATAATTGGGCGGCAAAAAAAATCGGTGATGATGTTATCGCGTTGCTTCAGACGCTTGCGGACGAACAGGAGTTGATAGACAAATATAAACTTCTGCTTGACGGCGAAATAATGAACACCGGAGAAAACCGCAGGGTTCTGCATCAGCTTTTGCGCGGACAGCTCGGCAAAGATGTCGTTGTGGATGGAAAAAACATAGGTGAGTTCTATAAACAAGAGTTGGCGCGTTTTTCCGAGTTTGCGGAAAATGTCCGCGCCGGAAAAATAAAAAACTCCGCCGGGAAAAAATTTACCCATGCCGTACAGATAGGAATAGGCGGTTCCGATTTGGGACCCCGCGCCGTATACATCGCGCTTGAAAACTGGGCGCGTAAAGAAGGCGTCGCACCCCTTTTGAAAGCGGCATTCATTTCCAATGTTGACCCTGACGACGCTTCGGCTGTGGTAAACTCCGTTCCGCTCGACGAAACGCTGTTCGTGCTGGTTTCAAAGAGCGGCACAACGCAGGAAACTTTAGCCAACGAACTTTTTGTAAAAGACAAATTAAAAAAAGCGGGACTTGACCCAAAAGGACATTTTATCGCCGTAACGAGCGAGACAAGCCCGCTGGCGCGTAACAGCGGTTATCTTGATTCATTTTATATAGACGATTTCATCGGCGGTCGGTACTCGTCCAGTTCCGGCGTGGGCGGCGTGATTCTTTCGCTCGCCTTCGGCCCGGATGTGTTCAAGGACTTTTTGCGCGGCGCTCACGAGGCAGACAAAAACGCGCTTGAGGGCGATATTCGCAAGAATGCCGCCATGCTGGACGCGCTGATAGGCGTATGGGAACGGAACTTCCTGCGTTTGCCGTACACGGCGGTTCTGCCCTACAGTCAGGCGCTTTCGCGTTTTCCGGCGCATTTGCAACAACTTGACATGGAATCCAACGGCAAGCGCGTAAACCGCTCAGGCGAGCCTGTCAACTACGACACAGGCCCCGTCGTGTTCGGCGAGCCGGGCACAAACGGGCAGCATTCGTTTTATCAGCTTTTGCACCAGGGAACGGACATTGTACCTCTGCAATTTATAGGCTTCAACGAAAGCCAACTGCGAGATGATGTTATGGTAGATAACTCGGACAGCGTTACCAAATTGAAGGCGAATCTTGCCGCCCAAATCGTCGCTTTTGCCAAAGGGCAAGATAACTCAAACCCGAACAAGCAGTTTCCGGGCGGCCGTCCCTCTAGCCTTATACACGGCGAACGGCTTACACCGAAAACGCTGGGGGCTTTGCTTGCTCTTTTTGTAAATAAAATCATGTTTCAGGGCTTTGTCTGGAATCTGAACAGCTTTGACCAAGAGGGCGTACAACTTGGAAAAATCCTTACCAAAAAAGTCCTGGCCAGGGAGTCCGGCGATGACGCGCTTGATGCTTACAGCAAATTGCTAAAGATATAGCCCCCAGTTTGTCCACACAAAACAGGAAATCATGCTGCTTGTCATCGATATTGGAAACACAAACATTGTCGCGGCGCTTTTTCGCGGCGAGGAAATAATAGAGATCGGGCGTATTTTTACGGATGCGCGCAAAACAGGGGATGAGTACGGAATAATATTCCGTTCGCTGTTGCGCGAGACCGGAGTTCGGATTGAAGAGATAGCTTCCTCGACAATGAGTTCCGTGGTTCCCGTGCTGATTGGGCCTTTCGTCAGCATGATAAAGAAATTGACAGGCAAAAAACCGCTGCTTGTGAACCACGCGATTTATGACAAACTACCGGTAAGACCGCCTGCGGCGCGGGTCTACGAAATCGGCACGGATTTAATCTGCAATGCCGTTGCCGCGTTTACGCGCTTCGGCGGCCCCTGCGTCATCGTTGATTTCGGCACCGCTCTGACCTTTACCTGCGTGGGGAAAGACGGCGGCATACTCGGCTGCGCGTTCGCGCCCGGTCTGGGGACGGCGGTAAACGCGCTTTCCACGAACACGGCGCAGCTTTCCATCGTGCCGCTGGAAGCACCCGCATCCTCGCTGGGCGAAAACACGGTGCAGGCGATTCAATCCGGCATCGTACTTGGTTACAAAGGACTTGTGGAATACTTGCTGTCCCGCATGAAAAGCGATATGGCGGCGGCGGAAAACATCTCGGCGGATGATATTTCCGTGATTGCCACCGGCGGGCTAAACAGCGTATTACAGCCCATAACCCGCGTGTTTCAGCATTTTGACAAGCAGTTAATCCTGCACGGCTTAAAAGAAATCTCGGAGATAGTAAGAAATTAAATTCATAGTAAGCTCCGGCGGAACGCGGGAAAAAATTGACGAGGCGCGCTGCATAAGCAATTTATCAACAGGACGGCTTGGAAGCCTCATCTGCGACGCTTTATCCGAACTGGAAACCTGCGAAGAAGTATTCTATATCTGCGGAACCGGAGCGGCGCGCCCCTCGTCTAAAAAAGCTGAAATCATAGAGATAAGCGACAACGCCTCCACGATAGAGGCGATAAAAGACATTCTGTCCGCTAACGAGGTAGACGCGATAGTTCACGCGATGGCGGTAAGCGACTACCGTGTAAAATCCGTAAAAACAGGCAGCGGCGTGGAACTGGAGCGCGGCAAAAAAATAAGTTCCTCCGAGAACGAGCTTACGCTTCTGCTGGAACGCGCCCCTAAGATAATAAGCCTTTTCCCAAAACTCGCACCGCGCGCTCTGCTTGTAGGTTTCAAACTTTTAGCAGGCGCGTCAAAAGAGGATTTAGTCGATGCGGCGTATGAGCTTTTACAAAAAAATCACTGCGCTTTCGTTGTAGCGAACGACAAAAACCTTATTACAGAAACAGGGCATAAGGCTTACATGATAGATAAAAATAAAAATTACGTTGAGTTTGAAACCAAAAAAGAAATCGCGCATGGAATTGCGGACAGATTAAACACCCTGCTAAACGGCGGCAGCTTGTGAAAAATGTTTTACTCGGCGTTACCGGAAGCATAGCCGCGTACAAAGCGGCGGAAATCACACGCGGCCTTGTAAAACGCGGGCTTTCGACGCGGGTCATTATGACTAAAAGCGCGGAACGTTTCATAACGCCGCTTACATTCCAGACATTAACGAAGCACAAAGTGTACACGGATATGTTCGAGGACGTATTTTATGAAGATGTCCGCCATATTTCTTTAGCCAAAAACTCCGACATCGCCGTCGTCGCGCCCGCCACTGCCAACATCATAGGCAAGCTGACTTCCGGCATCGCGGATGATATGCTCTCTACGGTTCTTATGGCGATGGCGGCGTACAAACCAATTCTTATATGCCCCGCAATGAACACAGCCATGTGGGAAAATCCGGCGGTTAAACACAATATAGAAAGACTAAAATCCTACGGCTTTTTGTTCGTGGAGCCCGAAGAATCGGAACTCGCCTGCGGAGATACGGGCAAAGGCGCACTCGCCCCTGTGGACTCAATAGTGAATGCCGTAATTTCATCACTTGAAAGCAAGGCATGAACTCGCTTTTTCCGCCGCTTAACATCGCCGCCCGCGGCGCGCTGGAAAAACTATTCCCCGCAATTGACGCGGCATTCCCGCTAAAACAGCGTTTTCTATCGGAACTCCCCAAAAACATAGCCCGGCTTTCCGCCATGCTGACAAAAGAACGCGCCGCTCTAAAAGGCGGCTACATGAGCGACCCCGCACTGCTTCACGCCTATCTGCGCTATTTTCTGCCATGGAATGTGTTTAGGCTGGCCCGCCTGCTGCCTTCACTGCCATTGGCCGCGCTGAATAGCGCGGCCAATGGCAGCCCCGAAATCGTCGATGTAGGGGCAGGCCCGCTAACTTTGCCTGTATCGCTTTGGATAGCCTTTCCAGAGCTGCGCGCCGCGCCACTGCGCTTCGTTTGCGTGGACAAAAGCGGCGCGGCGCTAGAAGCGGGTAAAAAACTGTTCTCCGCGCTTGCACAGCAGACCGGCGCGGCGGAAAACCACTGGCAGATAAAAACACGCCGCGCCGCCTTTGAAGAAAGCCCCGCCGCATCTAAAGAAAACTCCGCCGTGCTCGTCTGCGCCCTGAACGTCTGTAACGAGCTGTTTCAGCATATTCCGCAGGCGGACACCGGCGCGCTAAGCGAAAGAGCGCGAAAATTCACCCGCTCTCTTTTAAGACTTACAGGAGAAGGCGGGCGCGCGCTCGTAATAGAACCCGGCGCACCCCGCCCCGCCCAGTTTTTGCACTTTGCGCGGCAAGCCTTCATTGAACAAGGCTTTACGATAGAAGCCCCCTGCCCCCAGACGGAAAAATGCCCGATGCACGGAGGACGGCGCGGACAGAAGTGGTGCCACTTCAATTTTGACACGAAAGACGCGCCGGAAGCCCTAAACAAAATCTCCGCGCAGGCTTTTCTGCCAAAAGAAAAAGTTACCCTTTCGTTTCTGCTCGCCGCCAAAAAACGCAAAGACAAGCCGGAAAAAGACGCTCTGAATGTCCGCGTAATTTCGGACGCTTTCTCGCTGCCCGAAAACAAAACAGGGCGGTATGCCTGCTCCGAAGAAGGATTAACGCTGATACGCGGCAGCCGGACGCTTGTGGAAAAACACAGGCAGGGGACTTTCCTTCGGGCAAAACGTCCAGCAAAAACGCTGCGGGACGCCAAAAGCGGCGCATTCATCTTGGATATCGAAGAGGCGGAGAGCCGCAAAAGCAGCAATTCTCATCCCCATTCCAAGTTTTTTTAGACTGTAATGAAGGCTGTGAAGGACAGGAGGGATGGCGGCGGACGGCGAAACGGCGGCGGGAAAGCCGCCGCCCGTGCCCACGTGCGGCGCGTTCTAGGGCACAAAAAACTGTGGGTGTAGTGAGCCGTGGGAATGGAGCGAAGCGAACTGACCTAGGCGAACGGAACCCCGAGACGCTTTAGCGGCGAAGCGTAAACAGTCCTGTTATGTGATGTTTGTTAAGCCCCCTTAAGATAACTTTCTAAAGTTTAGGTATTAATTTTCGATAATTGATATATGAAAAATTCAAAGTATGTTGTTTTCCCACAAGCAGA
>JAIRSB010000115.1 GCA_031255655.1 Spirochaetaceae bacterium
GTCTTCGCCTAGTTCTTGCGTGATTTTGAACTGGAGTTCGGCGGGATTCACTTTGTCATCTTTTTTGAATCCGGCGTTGCTGAGTTTGGCATCCAAACTGTCTATTTTCCAGCCATTAAAGTTATAGCCAGGTCTTGCAGGTGTTTCCAGCGCTTTGGCTTCTTCCGCGTTCAGTTTGTAGACCGCGCTGATTCCGGTAATTGTGTATTCGGGGCCGTCAGCACTTGGCGGCGGGGAGGGTTGCTCGGCGGGTGTATCGTTTTTTAGGAAGGTATATTGCCCCCCCCCCCCCCAACTATATTTTGCCCGGGGTCTATTGCCTCTGCGCCGTTTCCAGTCCAGTTTGGACCGTAACCCGCGGGGTCCGCGACAAAGTCGTAGTCTCCTACACCGTGACCCGACAGCCATTGTTCTTTCGTCATTCCTTCGGCTGTGAACTCTATTTCCGGTAAATAGAGCGGCTGGTCCAGTTTGACGTTTTGCAGCAGCGGTTGTCCGCCGTTGCCGTCGAACGCGACAGTAATTCCGTAGGTTTGCGGAGGAGGAGTATCATCCCCAATTCCTAGCACGCTGCTAATATCCCCACCACCTCCGTCGCACGATACGGCGAAGACCAGCATTGCAATAAGCGGCATGAATCCCCAAATCTTGTTAGTTTTCATAAGAGCCTCCATACATTTAAGCTCATGTTAAAATAAGCCGCGCCACTGCGCGGTCAGCCTCCGCGGTCAGAACGATCCACAACAAGCTGTTAAACAGTATAGCACGAATGAGCATGTATGTCTATGTATTTCACGCGGAATCAGCAATTTTCGGTTTAACTTGGCTGGATTGCTTCGGCGCTGCCGCGCCTCGCAATGACGAAGGCTGTCCGCTCGCAATGACGGGAGGGCGGAGGGTGTCCGTAACGTAGATTGCGCTGGTGTCTGCCGTCTTGACAGCTAAGTTAGACAGGGCTATCTTTTATTCTGTAATAAGCTGTGCCGGCATACGGCCTTTGTGTTTATTTAGAAAAACTAATTTTAGGAGATAAAAAATGGGTAGAAAATCAGCGGCGGCGCTGTTGGCCGCGTTTGTTTGGTCAACTGTGGCAACGCCGGTTTTCGCTGCTTCGTGGAATGACACGGAGGGGGAAATCCGGCTTGTTTTAAGCGAGTCTTACTACCGCTATGTGGCGGGAAACGCTGAGGAGGCAATCGCTCTTGTGGATGCGGCGTTTGCGGACTATCAGGCAACGGGTTTTGAGGAGCAGGTTAGGGCGGAGATTTCCGAAGCGCGGGCGCAAAACATTGAAGACTGGATGGACTATGTAAAGGTTTCAATTCTGGAGGGTAAGAGCCAGCAAGAGATGCGGGGTATATACAACGAGCTTCTGCACCTGATGCGCGTTACCGCGGGCAGGCTTGACGGGGAGGAGGAGCCGGCGGCGGCGGCGCGGCAGTGGACGAAGATTGCCGGAGAGATGGCGGCGATTTTGGACAGCGCGGCGGAGCTTTACGCTTCGGGCAATCCGCAGGAGGCTAAAGAGCGGGTGGACGAGGCTTATTTTCAGTTTTACGAGAAGGTGGGTTTCGAGAAAATCGTGATGAGCAGTATTTCCGGCGCCAGAGCCGCGCAGGTGGAGTATCAGTTTAGTGCGGTGAAAAAGGCTATAAACAAGGGTGTCCCCGTCCCGGAGGTTAAGGCGGAGCTTGATGCGCTGTCGGGCTATTTGAAGGAGGACGCTGCCCAGCTTGATGGCAGGGAGGAAAACGCTGTTGTTGTGTTCATCTCGTCTCTTTTAATTATTCTGCGTGAGGGTTTTGAGGCCATCTTGATAGTGGGCGCCATCATCGCCTATCTGCTGAAAAGCGGCAACAAGAGGGGGGCGCGCCCGGTGTATTTGGGTTCGCTGTTCGCGCTGGCGGCTAGTGTTGTGATGGCTTGGATACTGAACAGGATTACCAGCACGGCAGGCGGGCAAAATCAGGAGATTATCGAAGGTGTAACGATGCTTATCGCGGTGGCGGTGCTGTTCTATGTCAGTAACTGGATGCTTTCCAAGTCTGAGGCGGAGGCGTGGAGGGGTTACATTGAGGAGAAGGCGCGTTCTTCTATTGATACGGGGAGTATGTTTTCGCTGGCGTTTGCCGCGTTTCTTGCGGTTTTCCGCGAGGGGGCGGAGACTATTTTGTTTTATCAGGCTTTGCTTGCCAGCACGAAATCTTATATAAACATGATTTGGCTTGGTCTGGGGGTTGGGGCGGCGGCTCTTGTTGTCGTATATATTTTAATCCGTGTGGTCAGCATCAAACTGCCGCTTAAACCTTTCTTTCTGGGCACCAGTGTCCTTTTGTTTGTGATGGCTGTTACGTTCACCGGAAACGGTGTGAAAGAGCTTCAGGAAGGGAATGTCATCGGCGTAACTCCCGTGCCGGGCATAGCGTCTGTTGATATTCTGGGTATATACCCCACGCTGGAAACGTTGATTCCGCAGGCTATTCTGCTGGCGCTTGCCGTTGCACTCTTTGTGGTACAGATTAGAAAGGCCAAAAACGTTAAGGAGAAGGCGCTCTGAGGCCGAGCGCCCCCGCCGCCCCCATGGGCGGCGGGGGCGCGGCTAGGCCGCCTACCAGCTTATCGTCATCATCGAGGTGCTGCCTGCGGTAAAAAGATCGCTCATCGAAGAATAGAAATCAACGCTTTTCGCGGAGACAGTCGTTTCGCCGTAGGGCAAATCCGGCAGCGGTTCGCCTTCCGCGTTCATGTACGATACCTCGCAGTTACTTGGAAACTTGATCTTGAAATCCATGTAGTAATCTTCAAAAATCATGGGCAAAATCGGCGCCAAATCCGGATCAACATCCTTACTGTCCATATCAAAACTTATCGAAAACAAGTTTTTTCCATTTTGGCTTTGGCGCTCAACCACGGCCAGCCTGCCCTGTGAATCGAGAAAGGCGGCAAGGGCTTCCAGATTGTCAAACTTCGCTTTTATCGCAAAAAGGCGATTATCGCCGTCTTCTTTCTCCGAATAAGAGGTCATTTTCATCCCTTTTATGCGGTCGAAAGTCTGCTCGAAATCTTTTTTGCCTATGGACAGCGGCGGCGAATTTTCGTTACCGCTGCGAGTGGACATAGAAAAAAACTCGTTTGCTATACGGTATTCCATGTTTATCGTGCCGCTGCCGTTCCGCTTAATATCGATTTCCGTTTTTAAGCCCAAACACGCCGTCAGCAAGGTCAGCGCGAACACCGAAGCAAGGGCCAAACAACCGCCCGCTCGCGTAAATCCAAATCCGCCGTTCCGGTAACCGGAGTTTCTCAACAAGCCTAAACACTTTTTCATTTTTTTCTCCTAATCTGTATCTATATCCCGTTCGAATTCTGTTTTTAATTGTATGCCGGAAACATCCACAGGATATATACCGGAAAAGCAAGCGTGGCAAATCCCCGACACGCAGCCTTCGCTTATTTTGTAGAGCGCCTCTATCGAAAGGTAGCCGAGCGTGTCCGCGCCGATTATGGCGCAAATCTCGTCAAGGTCATGATGATGGGCGATGAGGTTTTCCCGCGTGTCTATGTCCGTGCCGAAATAGCAGGGGTGTCTGAACGGCGGACAGGATAGGCGCATGTGCACTTCCTTCGCGCCGGCGCCGCGCAAAAGTTCGACGATGCGGCGGCTCGTTGTGCCCCGCACGATGGAATCGTCAACGATGACCACACGCTTTCCGTTTATTACAGGCTGCACCGGATTTAGTTTGATGCGGACGCCTATGTCGCGGAAACGCTGGTCGGGGGTGATGAATGTGCGGCCTATGTACTTGCTTTTTATCAGCCCCATGTCGTAAGGGATGCCGCTGGCGCGGGAGAAGCCGAGCGCGGCGTCCAGCCCCGAATCGGGGACGCCTATCACGATGTCCGCGTCAACCGGATGTTCTTTTGCCAGAATTTCTCCAGCACGTACGCGGGCTTCGTGCACGGAAACGCCGTCTATCACCGAGTCGGGGCGGGCGAAGTACACGTACTCGAACACGCATAAGGACGATTTCCCGCCGCAGCGCGCCGTGATGCTGCGCACGCCCTTCTCGTCTGCCACAACGATTTCGCCCGGCAGGATGTCGCGGACGAACTCCGCGCCCACAGCGCCCAGAGCGCAGCTTTCACTGGCGAACACGATGCTGTCTCCCAGCTTTCCCATACAAAGCGGACGAAAGCCGTTCGGGTCGCGGCAGGCTATCAGTTTCTGCCGGCTCATAAGCACGAGCGAGAAAGCCCCGTTCAGCTTTGAAAATGCCGCCTCGACGGCCTTTTCGATGCATCC
>JAIRSB010000117.1 GCA_031255655.1 Spirochaetaceae bacterium
AAGCCATTGACATGAAAAACGGAGTCTTATACTGTAATTATCATTGAATTACTAGGAATTGTAGCCGGAGGAACGTCAGCCGGTTTGTAAGGAGTTTTATATGAATGTTCTGGTGAATATCGCGGTACCGCGCGTGTTCCTGCGGCGGCTTTTGGCCACGCTGGCGTGCGTGCTGGCGGCGTTCGTGCTTTCCGTCCCTTTGTATTCGGCGGACTTTACCTTGCTAAACGTCTCTTATGACCCGACAAGGGAGCTTTACCGCGATTTTAACGAGGCTTTTTCCCGTTATTACAAGCGGCTTACCGGAAACAACGTTACAATCAGGCAGTCGCACGCCGGTTCGGGCGGGCAGGCGCGCGCTGTCATCGAAGGGCTGGAAGCGGATGTCGTTACGCTGGCTCTGGCCTATGATATTGATGAGATTTCCAGCAAGGCGCATACCATCGCGGCGGACTGGCAGACGCGGCTGCCGGACAACAGCGCGCCGTACACGTCTACCATCGTGTTTCTTGTAAGAGCCGGAAACCCCAAGAATATACGCGACTGGAACGATTTAACGCGCGGCGATATAAAAATCATCACACCCGACCCAAAGACCTCCGGCGGGGCGCGCTGGAATTATCTGGCGGCTTGGGCTTACGGCCTTGAACAGTACAAAAGCGAGGCTGGGGCACGTGATTTTGTAAAGAAGATTTTCGCCAATGTGCCGGTTCTGGATTCGGGGGCGCGGGGGGCCACGAATACTTTTGTACAGCGCGGTTTGGGTGATGTTCTTTTGGCATGGGAAAACGAGGCTTTTCTTTCTATAAATGAGCTGGGCAAAAACAAATTCGAGATAGTAGTCCCTTCGTTAAGCATACTGGCCGAACCTTCTGTCGCGTGGGTTGACAGCGTGGTAAAACGGCGCGGCACGGAGGCTGTGGCGAAAGAGTACCTTAACCACCTTTACTCGAAAGAGGGGCAGCGCATAGCCGCCAAACATTACTACCGCCCGCGTGACGCCGAAATCGCCCGCGAGTATGCGGCGCAATTTCCCGCGCTCAGGCTGGTGAACATTGACGAGACCTTCGGCGGGTGGAAAAAAGCGCAGCCTTTGCATTTTGGAGACGGCGGCGAGTTTGACAAGATGATGAGAGAGCTTCGAGGGAACAGGAGGCGTTAGTGAAGCAGTTACGCTTTTTCCGTAAAAGAGGGCGGGCGAAACTGCCGGGTTTCGGCCTTACGCTGGGACTTTCGCTTACATACATGACATTGCTTATATTCATCCCGTTAAGCGCGCTCGTATTGTACGCCGCGAAAATCTCGTTCGCCGACTTTGCGGCGATTGTCTTTAATGAGCGCACCGCGGCGGCGTTCAAAGTTTCGTTCGCCTCATCGTTTTTCGCGGCGGCGTTCAATTTCTTCGCGGGGCTAATCATCGCCTGGGTGTTGACGCGCTATCGTTTTTGGGGACGGAAGCTGCTGGACGCGCTAATCGACCTTCCCTTCGCTATTCCAACGGCGGTGGCGGGCATTTCGCTGGCAACAATATTTTCGGGGAACGGCATTATCGGCTCGTTTCTGGAAAAGTTCGGCGTGAACATAGCTTACTCGAAAGGCGGCATAGTAATCGCGCTGATATTCATAGGCTTTCCGTTTGTGGTGCGGACAGTTCAGCCTGTAATAGAAGAACTTGATAAGGAAGTGGAAGAGGCGGCGGGGAGTCTGGGCGCGGACTTCTATCAGATTTTTATCCGCGTGATATTCCCCTCGCTGTTCCCCGCGCTAATTACCGGCTTCGCGCTTGCGTTTGCCAGAGGACTGGGTGAGTACGGCTCCATCATATTTATATCGAGCAATATGCCGTACGAAAGCGAGATTGTCCCGCTGCTAATCGTTAAACAACTGCTACAGTTCAATTACGAGGGCGCAAGCGCGATAGGCGCAAGCCTGCTGGTATGCGCCTTTGTCATGCTGCTGTGCGTAAACATATTACAGAACCTAATGGAAAAAAGGAGGGCAAAATGAGCAATCAGCCCTCGGCATACATGCCGCCGGCATACATGCCGCCGTCCCGTGAGCCGCCGTCCCGTGAGCCGCGCTGGATTAAGCCCGCGTTAATCGCGTTCACTCTGCTGTTTCTCTCCGTGTTTGTGTTCATCCCGCTGGCGACCATCTTTAAGGAAGCCCTAAGCGGCGGGATTAAGACCTACATCCAAGCCATGTCCGACCCCGACGTATTCGCGTCCATAAGACTGACACTGTTTACCGCGCTACTCTGCGTCCCTGTGAATACGTTCTTCGGCGTACTTACAGCGTGGGCCGTTACCAAATTCGACTTCAGGTTCAAGCACACACTAATCACACTGATAGAGATACCCTTTGCCATATCGCCCGTTGTCGCGGGATTACTGTTCATATTCCTGTTCGGCTCATTCGGCTGGTTCGGCTCGTACCTCATAGAACATAACATCAAGATAGTGTTTGCCGTGCCGGGCATAGTAATCGCCACAGCCTTCGTAACCTTTCCATTTGTGGCGCGGGAACTCATCCCGTTAATGCGGGAACTAGGGCGCGATGACGAGGAAGCGGCGATGACACTGGGGGCGCGTGGACTGCGGATATTCTTCAACATAACGCTGCCAAATATCAAATGGGGCTTACTTTACGGCGTGATACTCACCAACGCCCGCGCCGTCGGCGAGTTCGGCGCGGTGGCAGTCGTCTCCGGCTCGATACGCGGCCTTACCACCACAATGCCGCTGTACATCGACATACTCTACGGCGAATATATGTTCGCCGCGGCATTCGCCGTAGCCTCACTGCTGACCATCCTTGCCCTCGTAACCCTGTTCGTCAAAACGATAATCGAGCGCGTCCTCGCTGAACAGCGAAAACGCGCCCTAGTCTAAAGTAAGGAGCAAAACCATGGGTATAGAACTAACAGGCATAAATAAGAACTTCGGCAAGTTTACCGCGCTGTCGGACATAAACCTTTCCATACCGGCAGGCGAAATCACAGCGCTGCTGGGACCCTCCGGTTCCGGGAAAACCACACTGTTAAGGATAATCGCCGGCCTTGAAAGCCCCGATTCAGGCAGCGTCAGCTTCTTTGGGGAGGACACCACATGGAAACGCATTAGAGAGCGCAAAGTAGGCTTTGTGTTTCAGCATTACGCGCTGTTTAGACACATGAGCGTATTTGAGAACATAGCCTTCGGACTAAAAGTCCGCCCCCGCGCCCTGCGCCCCAGCAAAGAAGCCATACGCGAGAAAGTGCTGTCCCTCCTTTCGATGGTGCAGCTAGAAGCCCTTGCGAACCGCCTCCCCGCCGAACTCAGCGGCGGGCAGAAACAGCGCGTCGCGCTGGCGCGCGCTTTGGCAGTAGAACCCCAAGTACTGCTGCTGGACGAACCCTTCGGCGCGTTGGACGCTAAAGTAAGACAGGAATTACGCCGCGCTCTGCGCTTCCTTCACGACGAAATACACGTTACCAGCGTATTCGTTACCCACGACCAAGAGGAAGCTCTGGAAGTTTCTGATAACATAGTAATCCTGAACAAAGGCCGCATTGAGCAGACTGGCTCGCCTGAGGACGTGTACGACAACCCCGCTAACCCCTTTGTCTACAGCTTTCTAGGCAGCGTCAACCTGTTCCACGCCCGCCTGGACCAGGCGGGAAGCATCAACCTTGAAGACGGGGAAAGCGGCGCGGACAATGCCGCCGGCAGCCTGCCGGACGAAGTATCGTTCTTCGTCCGCCCGCACGACGTATCTCTTAGCCTTAGCAACGAGGACGGCAAAGGCCTTGAGGCCGTCATCATAGACCACCGGCTGCTAGGCAGCCGCGTCCGCGTGAACGTCCGCACACTAAGCGGCGGCAAAGACATAGAGGCGGACATAGACAAGAAACATTGGAAGCATATAAAGGGCGACACATTAGCCCAAAACGAGCAAAGCGCCGAAAAGAGAGTATACATCCGCTTTCTAGGCGCGAAAATATATTCTAAAGACGAAAATTGGAGTGATTATGTCATCTGAGAACAACGGCAAACCGCGCGGCGAGAGCGAACAATTCCTATCCCGCGTAACATCCGCCATCAAGGGGAAAATCTATTTAGCCTACAGCTATCAGGCTGAGGACACCGTCGCGCTGGATATGCTGGTCAAAAGCGCAGCGGCGGACACCGGAGTATTCACGCTGGATACCGGGAAACTGTTCCCGGAACTGGCAGCCTACCACATGGAAGTAGAAAAGTTCTTTGGGTTAAGCATAGAACGCCTGCACCCAGATTCCAGCGAAGTAATAGAACTGGAAGCCGGGCAGGGCGAGTTTGGCATGAGAGACAGCATAGAGGCACGAAAACACTGCTGCGACATCCGCAAAGTGCGCCCCCTGTCCCGCCTTCTGGCAGGGAAAAGCGCGTGGCTTACCGGCTTACGCGCCGCGCAGTCGGTAACCCGCGCCGGAATGCGCCTTTTGGAGTACGACGAGCAATTCGGCCTTATAAAGATAAACCCCCTTGTGCACTGGAGCGAAGAAGACATAAACGAGTACATCGAAAAGCACGGACTGCCGCGCAACCCGCTCTATGAAAAAGGCTTTCGCAGCATAGGCTGTATGCCCTGCACACGACCGGTGCGGGAAGGAGAAGACATCAGAGCCGGCAGATGGTGGTGGGAAGACCCCACCCAGCGTGAATGCGGCTGCATGGTAAAGCAGGGACAATCAAAGCAGCAGGGACAAGAACCCCGCCAGCATAGCGAGAAGAAACATGAAAGAAACAGCGCGACAATCAAACTTGGATAAACTCGAATCGCAGAGCGTCTTTATAATCAGGGAAGCCTATAAATCCTTCAAAAACTTAGGAATGCTGTGGTCTATAGGCAAAGACAGCACAGTATTACTGTGGCTGGCGAAGAAAGCATTCTTTGGCCACGTCCCCTTCGAGCTAATCCATATAGACACAGGCTTTAAGATACCGGAAATGATAAGCTACCGCGACAAACTGGCGAAAGAGTTGCAGCTAAGACTAGTAGTAGGCCAAAACAAAGAAGCCATAGCCGGAAAACGTACATTCCTTGACGGCGTTGACCGTGTAAACTGCTGCCGTGAACTAAAGACCAAAGCCCTCCGCGCCACGCTGGGCGGCAGCGCGCCGCGCCGCGTTTATGACCCGCGAAGCGGCCAATGGCACGAACTAGAGACAGGCGAACCCTACAACGCGGTGATAGTCGGTGCGCGAAGCGACGAGGAAGGCAGCCGCTCGAAAGAGCGGGTATTCTCCGCCCGCGACGAGAAAAGCGAGTGGGACGCGAGCGCGCAGCCGCCTGAACTATGGAACCTTTACAAAACCGAGTTTGCGCCCAAAACCCACGTGCGGGTGCACCCGCTTTTAGAGTGGACGGAACTTAACATCTGGGAATACATAGAGCGGGAACAAATCCCCACCATATCGATTTACTATGACCAGGGGAATGGCAAACGCTACCGCTCGCTGGGCTGTTACCCCTGTACAAGCCCCGTCGAATCCCGCGCCCGCAGCCCGCGCGAAGTGATAGAAGAACTCAGCAGCGGCAAGTTCCGCAACATTGCCGAGCGTTCAGGGCGCGCGCAGGATAAAGACGGCGGAGGGACGCTGGAAATCTTACGAAAAGAGGGCTATATGTGATGGGAAACGGGAACGAGCGCGAGGAGCGCATGAACATCGTCATAACTGGGCACGTAGACCACGGGAAGAGTACGCTGATAGGCCGTTTCCTTGCCGATACCGGCTCTCTGCCGGAGGGTAAGCTGCAAGCCGTGCGCGACAACTGTCAGAAAAGCGGGCGCGTATTTGAGTACGCCTTTCTGCTGGATGCGCTGGAGGACGAGCAGAATCAGGGCATTACGATAGACAGCGCGCGAATCTTTTTTAAGAGTGCACTTAGGGAATACATCATAATAGACGCGCCCGGGCATATCGAGTTCCTGCGGAACATGCTAAGCGGGGCCTCCCGCGCCGAAGCCGCACTGCTTGTAATCGACGCGGTGGAAGGCGTGGCGGAAAACTCTAGGCGGCACGGCTTGCTGCTTTCGCTGCTGGGCGTTACGCAGGTGGTCGTTGTGGTGAACAAGATGGACCTTGCCGGCTATGACGAGGGGGTTTTTAACGGCATAAAGGCGGAATACGAACGGTATCTGGAAAAGCTGCGCGTGCGCCCGCAGGCCTTTGTGCCGGTAAGCGCGCGCGAGGGGAAGAACATCATAAGCCGTGCGGAAGAGACGGCGTGGTATAAGGGCAAAACCGTGCTGGAGGCGCTGGACAGTTTTGCCCCGCTCGCCTCCGCCGCGAAGTCCTTTTTCGCCATGCCTGTGCAGGATGTATACCGATTTAGCAGCGATAATGACGAGCGGCGCATATACGCCGGCACTGTGGTAAGCGGCGCGGTGCGCGCCGGAGAGGCGGTGCGTTTTATTCCTTCGGGTAAAGAAGCGCATATTAAAAACATTGAGGTGTGGAACGCTCCGCCTAAATCCTGTGCGAGGGCGGGAGAGGCTTCGGGTTTTACGCTCGCTGAGGACATATACGTTAAGCGCGGCGAGGTTATGGTAAAGCAGGCCGAAAACGCGGCGGTGGCGGCGGCCTTGAAGGTGCGCGCCAATGTGATATGGCTGGGCGGGCGGCCTTTTAGCTTTGGTAAGAGCTACCTGCTAAAGCTGGGCTGCGCTAAAGTAGAGGCGCGGCTGGAAAAGATAGAATGTTTTTTGGGTGCGGTAGAGCAGGGGCCGCAGCCTCCCAGCCAGTTGTCCCGCAATGAATCGGGCAGTGTGATACTGGAGTTTTCGCGTCCTATAGCGCTTTCTTCGTTCTACGATAACGCCGATTTGGGGCGTTTTGTCATTGTGGATGGCTATGACGCCGCCGGTGGTGGCATTGTGCTTGAAAACCTGACTGATAAGGATAGATGGGACAGCCTTTCCGCCTTCGAGGGCGCACGAGACTCCGGCTTGTCCGGCTTTGAGGACGAACTGTTCGCCTTACTAAAGAGATACTTCCCGCATAGGTTCTAGATGCCCGCTCAACGCGAAGCGTTGAGCTTGGGAGTTTCGCGGAGCGAAACTCCATGACGCGCGGGGGCTTCATCACTAGGTAGCGGGCTGGCGTTGTGAGGGCCATCGTGGATTAACCACAGATTACGCGGATGGGCACGGATAGCGAGTGAGTTACTAACCTACGTGTTAGAGAGGCTCTCACCTACGTGTTAGAGATGGACTTTACCCCGTTTGGCGGGCAGTATTAAGCGTGGTTTTCTGAATAAACCCGTCAGGGAAAACATAGTCAAGTACCGAATGCATCGGACTAAAGTCCGCCGTACCCGACTGTGATACGCCTCAATATACATGAACATCGAACCCCGTACCCCGTACATCTCCCTTTTCAGAGTCTTGAAAAACAATTCCACGCGGGCATTGTCCCAACAATTCCTATTCCGGCTCATGCTCTGCCAAACCGAAGGACAAAGACCGCCCAGCCGTTCACGAAAGCCTTTCGCACAATACTGAAGCCTCTGGTCGGAATTGAATATCAAACCATCCCGCGCCTTCCGGGTAGCAAACACCGTCTCCATCGCCGGTATTGCCGTGTGAACCGTTTCCATGTCGGAACTCAAAGCCCAGTCAATGACATTTCTCTACTGAACGTAAATAGAGCTCATTTTCACTGAACGCCGACACTGTGAAACGAAGGCTTGACTAATTTTCGCAAACAGACTAGTCTGAAAAGCACAGTCAAGCAGTGTCTTGCTGGTATGCAACTTGGCAATACCGGAACTGTACAGAATGGGCCGCTAGCTCAGTAGGTAGAGCAACG
>JAIRSB010000139.1 GCA_031255655.1 Spirochaetaceae bacterium
GGTTTTGCTTTCGCGCTCATGATGTTATCAGCCTCATGCGGCAAAGAAAAGCCGCGAATTTCGATGATTGACCCCAAATTTGTAGTTGCCGGGCAGAATTTGACCATAATGGGAGAAGGCTTTGGCGACGAGCAGGGCGAATCCTTCGTTACGATAGGAGGAGTAAACCCCACTCTTTCGTCATACCTTGAATGGAGCGACACGAAGATAGTCGTGCGCACCCCCGATTTCGGAGAATCCGGCTTAATATACGTGCACCGGCAGGATCAAAAGAGTAATCCCGTGCTGGTTTCGACATTGGGATCAATGCCCGAATCTCCGGAAACGCAGACAGGCTACGCGCCTGTAATAAAACAAATACGCCCGGCTTCCGCCTCCATAGGGCAGCTCATTGTGATACAGGGCAGTGGTTTCGGCTCGGAAAAAAATGAAAGTTCGGTGTTTTTCAGCTGGGCGGCGGAACGGCAGTCTCCGGCTCCGGCGAGAGCGAAGGAAACCCAGCTTATAGAGGCGAGCGGATATGCCGGCGCTTACGAGGCGTGGAATGATCACGAAATACATGTCCGGACGCCGGACGGTGCGGCAAGCGGTGGGGTGCAAGTTGTTACGCAGCGCGGTAAGAGTAACGCCGCCGCCTTTGAACTGAACGCTAAACCTGGTATAAAATCAATACAGGATAAACGCACATATTCCGTCTCGTACTCCGTGGACATTCAGGCGCAAAACGCCGAGCCGCCGAATAGTATGTATGTGTTGTGCCCCGTCCCCCCCTCCACAGCCGCGCAGTTGAATAAAGATATCATCGCGGGCAGTTCGAAACCATTTGTTGATGATTATAACGGAGCCGCGCTGTTCCGGCTTACCGGACTTAAAAGCGGAGACAATAGGCGTATATCGGTTTCTTACCTTGTTGACGTGTACGGCGTTGAAACCGACATAGACCCCGGTCTTGTAAAAACCGACGCGAATTTGTCCGCGCCCGAAGACTGGAAGCTGGCCTCCAGTCTCGTTCCCTCGGATGATGCGGAGATTAGGGAGTTAGCGGCGAAATTTACGGAGAGAGAAACTAATCCATACTTGAAGGCTCTCGCCATTTACAACGGGATTTTAGCGGAGTTTACCGTGCGGCACGGGATGGCGCCAGTGTCCGTCCAGCAGGCTTTATCCGAAAAAAGGCTCGACCCGTATACGGCGGCAGTTTTGTACTGCGCGCTGTGCCGCGCCGCTGGCATTCCGGCTGTCATTGTATCCGGCGTTCTGTGTTCAAAAACCGGAAGCGCGCCGCCGCATTACTGGGTTGAATTCTGGGTTGACGGCTTCGGCGCCGTCCCTGTTGATGTCGCTTTGGGCGCGGGGGCCGCCGCCGAATCTTTTAAGCTGCGCGACGACCATGAATCGTACTATTTTGGAAACATGGACAATCAGCATTTGATATTTTCGTACGGCGAAAGCGTGTTTTCAAAGATAGACGCTCGCGGTCGGACGGCGAGCCGTGAATTAAACTATGCATTGCAGAACATTTGGGAGGAAGCCTCTGGAAACATAGAGGCGTATTCCAGTTATTGGAGCGATATAAATATTACCGGTATTTATTCAAACTAACCTGCGGCGTGATGTATTCCGCCAAAACACTGTCACGGCGGCGCCGGGCTTGAACAGCGCCGCGCCGTCGCGTATCATGGGGATTATGTTTAAATGTACACCCTGCGCGGCGGGATGCGGAAATGTTGCTGTCAGTGGTTCGGATTTATGCGGGCTTCACTGTGCCGACCCGCAAAAAGAATCGCGGCGCATAGCCGCCGATATCATGAAAGAAACTAATATAAACGGCCTGAACGCGGCACATTTACGCTTTACCGGATTTGATTTTTCATCAAAAAACTACTATGGTTGCAACTTCACCGAATCTTATTTTAGTTCCTGCATTTTTACAAATTCTTTCATGCGTATGGATTTTTTTGATATGTCGGTTTTTATTGACTGCGACTTTTCAAACAGCGATATTCAGTTTTCATCATTCGGCGCCTGTATTTTTGAAGGGTGTAAATTCGATAATTCAGAACTCACCCATTTAAATTTTAACGGTGCGTCCCTTTCGCGCTGTTCTTTGGATCATTCAGATCTCTATAACAGCCGGTTTAATACGGCAAAACTAATGCAGACAAGCATATCGGACTGTAATATAACAAGCGTATATTTTATTAACGCGGAACAGACGGAACTTAGCTTTAAATCTTCTAACACAAGAGACGCGGTTTTCAAATTGGAAAGACAATAGCCGTGTGGTTTTTTAAGACTAAAAAATTTACAAAACCGTTTTTAGCGGGATCGGAAACTAAAGTTTCCAAAAAAATAATTGACTTGTTCGACACCCCGGTTGGTTGTTTCCCAAGTCTTGCAAAATGCAAAGCATTTTGCTATTTTTTAACGGTTGTTGTTTAGAAACTGAAGTTTCTAAACAACTCTAATAGTGGAATGCTGTGAAACTTTCTTTTAATCTCTGTAGACAATCGTTATCAAACTGTTATCTGCTCGGTTCAGATTACGAGGGAACAGAAGCGAGGGACGCTTTGATAATAGATCCGGGAAGCATGGACGAAGCTATTTTGGATTTCATCGAAAGCAATGATTACACCCTAAGCGGCGTTTTGCTTACGCATAACCACGCCAATCACATAGCCGGACTGCGCTCACTAAAACGCATATATTCAACTGAAATTTATTCATCCAACAGTGTTGTAATGGGTTATAAAACGAACGTTGTGCGAGACGGTGATGAAATAAAAATAGGTTCATTCAATGTTAAAGTAATTTCAGCTCCGGGTCATTCGATAGATTCTATGATATACCTCATAGACCATCTGCTGTTTACCGGAGACGTTCTTTCGGCAGGTCTTATGGGACGAACTGACAGCGCTTACGGCGCGATGCGGCAGATTGCGATGATACAAAATAAAATTTTTACGCTGCGCGGAGATTACGTCGTACTGCCGGGTCACGGCCCCCCCACAACTTTGAATGTGGAACGTGCTTACAATATTGGCGTCGGTCTTTTTGAAGAAAACCGTAACAGGACACACCGCACATTATTCAGTCTTGATCTTTTAGATACCAGCAATCATAACTAACGTGCCGGTGCGTACAAATTGCTTGACATAAAAATTGTCTTCACGCATTATCGAATAATCAATAAGCGATTGACTTATTTTACGTATTGAAAAGGCGGATTAATCATGAACAGAACAGCAGAAGTTGAAAGAAAAACGCTTGAAACGGAAATCCGAGTCCGCCTGAATCTCGACGGGACGGGTGCTGTAAAGCTGGTTTTTCCCATCGGTTTTCTGCGGCACATGATAGACACTTTCGCTAGGCACGGGCTTTTCGATATAGAAATTGAGGCGCAGGGCGACCTTCATGTCGACCAGCATCACCTTATAGAGGATATGGGCATCGTTTTAGGACAGGCTTTCGGCAAGGCTTTATCGGACAAAAAAGGAATACGGCGCACTGGAAGCTGCCTCTACCCTATGGATGAAACTTTAGTCCGCGCAGCCGTAGATCTTTCCGGCAGACCTTTTCTGCATTTTGAGGGTGGGCTGTCCGGTATCCCGCTTGTTTCAGCCGAATCGGATGGCAAATCCACGCCGTTCCAGACGGACACGGTCGAAGACTTCTGGCAGGGTTTCGTCGGAGCGGCTGCCTGCGCTCTGCATATTGATGTTCTGCGTGGTCGAAGCGACCACCATAAAATAGAGGGCATTTTCAAAGCCGCGTCCCGCGCCCTCCGTGAGGCCTGCGAGCTAGACCCGCGAGCCGCGGATGCCGTACCCTCAACGAAAGGCTGCCTGCCCCCGCCCGTGTACATCGTCTAAACCACGTGAAATGTATCATAAACCCTATCGGAGATTCCTGATAACTTCACCAACGAACGCTGGAACATAGCAGGCGTAGGCTTGCGCCAGCGTTTTTTTTTGAGTAATGTAAAAATAATTATGAATTACGACAAATTTACAATAAAAGCTCAAGAGGCTTTGAACGAAGCCTCCACGTTAGCGCAAAAGAGCGATCACGCGCAGATAGAAAGCGAGCATTTGCTTCTTGCGCTGCTGGAACAGAAAGACGGACTTAGTGCCCCGCTTTTGGAGCGGGTAGGCGTTAATCCTTCCGCGCTGGCTGAAGAATGCCGTTCTCGTGTCGCCGCGCTGCCGAAAGTGTACGGAGACGCCGCCAACGTTTACCTTTCGCCGGGACTTTCAAAGACGCTCGCTAAGGCGGAAGGCGAGGCGGCAGGGCTAAAAGACGACTTTGTCTCAACCGAGCATATCTTGCTCGCCATGGCAGCCGGTGAAGGAACCGCCGGACAAATTCTTAAACAGCACGGCGTAACCAGACAAGCGCTGTTATCCGCGTTAAAAGCGGTGCGTGGCAACTCGCGGGTGGTAGATCAGGATCCGGAATCCAAGTATCAGTCTCTTGAAAAATACTGCCGCGACCTTACCGCGCTTGCCCGGCAGGAAAAAATAGATCCCGTTATCGGACGGGACGAAGAGATTAGGCGCGTTATGCAGGTCTTGTCGCGGCGCACCAAGAATAATCCCGTGCTGATAGGCGAGCCCGGCGTTGGAAAGACGGCTATTGTAGAAGGGCTTGCCCGCCGCATAGTCGCGGGGGATGTGCCTGAGGGACTAAAGGGGAAGAGCCTGCTCGCTCTCGATCTCGGCGCGCTTGTCGCCGGAGCGAAATTCCGCGGCGAATTTGAAGAGCGGCTCAAAGCCGTCATAGCGGAAGTGCAGTCTTCTGACGGCAAGATAATACTGTTCATTGACGAGCTTCACACCCTTGTAGGCGCGGGCGCGGCGGAAGGGGCGACGGACGCTTCTAATCTGCTTAAACCTGCCCTCGCGCGCGGCGAGCTTCGCTGTATAGGCGCGACGACTCTGGACGAATACCGCAAATACATTGAAAAAGATGCCGCGCTGGAACGGCGTTTCCAGCAGGTTTACGCCGCCGAGCCCTCGGTCGAGAATACGATAGCGATACTGCGCGGGCTGAAAGAACGTTACGAAGTTCACCACGGAGTCCGCATAAAAGACGAGGCATTGGTCGCCGCCGCGACATTGTCAAACCGCTACATCACGAATCGTTTTCTGCCGGATAAAGCCATCGACCTTGTCGACGAGGCCGCGAGCCGTCTAAAAATCGAGCTTGACAGCCGTCCGACAGAGCTTGATAAATTGGAACGCCGCCTTTTGCGTCTTTCCATCGAAAAACAGGCGCTTATCCGCGAACAGGACGCTGTTTCAAAAGAGCGTCTATCCAAACTGGAGACGGAAATTGCCAATTTGACCGGTGAACGGGACGCGATGAAGACACGCTGGGAAAACGAAAAGGCCGAAATCTCGAAAGTCCACGGTTTGAAGCAGAAAATCGAAGAGCTTAACATCGAGCAGACCCGTTATGAGCGTGAAGGCAATCTTAACAAGGCGGCGGAACTGCGCTACGGGCTAATCCCTGAAACTCAGAAAAAACTGGACGCGCTGACGACCGAACTAGACGCCAAGCGCGCAAGCGTGGCGGGAGAAGGTGCTGGTCATGGTTCCGCTCTTTTGCGTGAAGAAGTAAGCGAAGAGGATATAGCCGCCGTTGTCTCATCATGGACGGGAATTCCGGTGTCAAAGATGCTTTCCGGCGAGGCGCACAAGTACATCGACCTTGAAAGCGTGTTGGAAAGGCGTGTGGTAGGCCAATCAGCGGCGGTTCGGGCTGTCGCAGACGCGATAAGGCGGAACAAAGCCGGTTTGAATGACGCGGCGCGGCCTTTGGGCTCATTCCTCTTTTTGGGTCCCACCGGAGTTGGCAAAACCGAGCTTGCCAAAACGTTGGCGGATTTCTTGTTCAATGACGAAAAGGCGCTTACTCGCGTTGATATGAGCGAATACGGTGAAAAGTTTTCCGTAAGCCGCTTGATAGGCGCTCCGCCCGGTTATGTTGGCTACGATCAGGGCGGACAGTTGACGGAAGCGGTGCGACGCCGTCCCTACAGCGTCATTCTTTTCGACGAAATAGAGAAGGCGCACCCGGAAGTTTTTAACGTGTTCCTGCAAATTTTGGACGACGGACGTTTAACCGACGGGCAAGGGCGTATAGTCGACTTCAAAAATACCATCATCATAATGACAAGCAACTTGGGTTCTGAGCTTATTCTTGAGGCAAAACAGCCGGATGACATAAAACAGGCTCTTTCAGAGTTGTTAAAGCGGCATTTCCGTCCAGAATTTCTTAACCGCATTGACGAAACCGTGATTTTCAACCGTTTAGACAAGTCCGAGATTGGCAAAATCGTGGATATTCAACTGGAAAGGCTGAAAGAACGTCTTCTGGAACGTAAAATCACGCTGGAATTGACAGACGGAGCCAAAAATCTAATCATTGAGCGCGGCTACGACCCGCTGTTTGGCGCGCGGCCTCTAAAAAGGACTATTCAGAGCGAGCTTGAAAACCCGCTTGCCAAGTCTATTATCGCAGGAAAAATCAGGGACGGCTCTGTCGTAAAGGTGGAGTTAAACGACAAAAAGAGCGGGACGGAAGATTCGTCTCTGCGTTTTGAATTCGTGGAGAAGCCGGAAAAAGACTGATGACGACTGAACAAAAAATGAGCACGGCTTGTTTCCTTGATACAGCCTACGCATTCTTTAAAACAGGCTATTTCGAAGAAAGCGCCCAGCGTGATTTTACCGATGATGTTGAGGAGAGTATCCCCGAAAACGAGACTGCCCGCATGGATGAGTTTGAATCCTCAGAGAGAGACGGCTCCGTTTACGAGGGCGTGGCGGCTGTTGGAGAATTGGCAGCCTGCGAAAGTGAGTTTTCTTATGGGGAAAACGAGTCATCAGGCGGCGCGGAGGCCTCCGCGCCGCCTGAGGTGGCGGAAACGCTTGAAGAAATTGCCGGAGAGGTTCAGGTATGCGCGCGCTGTGCCTTGTGCGAGACGCGGATAAAAGCTGTTCCGGGCGAAGGCCCGAAACAGCCGCTCGTTCTTGTTGTGGGCGAAGGACCGGGCGCGGACGAGGACGCGAGCGGACGGCCTTTTGTGGGAGCGGCGGGGCGGCTTTTGGACAAAATGCTGCTTTCTATAGGGCTTGAACGCGGTAAAAATTGTTTTATCGCCAATGTAATCAAATGCAGGCCGCCCAGAAACCGCGACCCTTATCCCGAAGAAACGGAGGCTTGTCTTCCGTTTTTTGAACGCCAGTTTGCGCTTCTGAATCCGGCTTTAATTCTTACTGTCGGGAAGGTGCCGGTGAAAACATTGTTGGGGACGAACGAGGGTATCACGCGCCTGCGCGGAAACTGGAGGACTTACCGCGGGGTCCCATTGCTGCCGACTTTTCATCCAAGTTACTTACTGCGCGATGAATCGCAGAAGCAGTTCGCTTGGGAAGATCTCAAATCCTTGTGCCGCCGCCTTGCCGAAATTGACGCGATTTACGCAGCGGAAACCGCTGAACTGCGTAAGTCCCGGAATATATAATTGCCGGAACAAACGCCGCGTTATCTTAGTCTGCTGTTCGACATTCCGTTAAAACAGTCGTTCGCTTACCTCGACGGCAAGGATTGCGGAGGGGAGGTTGGCAAACGCGCCGTTGTCGATTTCGGCAGAAGGCAGCTTACAGGTTTTATAGTGAGCGCTTCCGGCGAGCCGCCCGCCGGAATTGATGCAGGTAAAATCAAAACGGTGCGGCGCATCGTCGATAAAGAGCCTATTTTCGGAGATGAGGATATCGCCCTTGCCGAATGGATGGCTTCCTACTACTTTTGCTCGACAGGGGAAGCTCTGGCGGCTATGCTGCCGTCCGGCAGGCGGGCTTCTATCACTCCTTCATTCGTCGCAGACGACATAGATGCTATGGCGGTTTCCGCGCTTGAGTTGTCCGCCGGGCAGCGGGCCGCGCTTGACGCTTTAATCACGGGGGCGGAAGACGGGGTCCCCTTCTATTTGTACGGCATCACAGGTTCCGGCAAAACTGAGGTTTTTTTGCGGGCGGCGGAATTCATGCTGGATGCCGGTAAGTCTGTCATCTATCTTGTGCCCGAAATTGCGTTGAGCCGTCAGACTTCGGAGGCTATCGGGAAGCGTTTCGGAGAGTCTGCCGCGACGCTTCATTCAAAGATGACATCTTCTCAGCGTTTTGCCGAATGGCTTAGGATACGGCGAGGCGAGGCGCGTATCGTAGTGGGGCCGCGCAGCGCGGTGTTCGCGCCTGTAAAACGGCTTGGGCTTATCATTATTGATGAGGAGCATGACGGCTCGTACAAGTCGGGCAGCACGCCGCGTTATCACGGGCGGCAGGTGGCGATGCGCCGCTGCGCGGTGAGCGGAGCGGCACTGGTTATGGGGTCTGCGACGCCTTCGGCGGAGGCATGGAAGCTGATGGCCGACGGGAAAATCCGGCGGCTTGAGCTTAGCGAACGGCTTTCGGGCGGCTCGCTTCCAGAAATAAAGGCGGTTAGTCTGGCGCATAGTACGGGTTGTCTTTCATGGGAGTTAAAACAGGAAATCCGCGCTACCGCGAATATGGGGCGGCAGACGATACTGTTTCTGAACCGGCGGGGTTTCGCTTATTTTTATCATTGCGATAATTGCGGTTTTGAGCTTACTTGCAAGCGTTGTTCGGTATCGCTGACATGGCACAAAAACAAGGGGCGCGCCGTTTGCCATTATTGCGGCTATGAGGTCGTTCCGCCCCGCGCTTGCCCGTCTTGCGGTTCGCTCGAGGCGGGTTTCACGGGCGTTGGCACGGAGATGATAGAGGAGGAGGCGCGCCGCGCTTTCCCGGAGCTTAGGATACGACGTGTCGATGCCGATACCGCCGCCAAAAAGGACGGGCTTGCGGAGAGTTTGGCGCTGTTCCGCGCCGGCGCTATCGATTTATTGCTTGGTACACAGATGGTCGCCAAGGGACTTAATTTTCCGGGTGTGCGGCTTGTGGGCGTTGTTCTTGCCGATACGGGACTGCATCTGCCGGATTTCCGAGCGGCTGAACGGACTTTTTCACTGTTGGTGCAAGTTGCCGGAAGGGCAGGGCGTTATTTCCCGGATGGTAAGGTACTTGTTCAGACACTGCGTCCGAGAGATCCGGTGATAGTCCGCGCCTGCGCTCTCGATGTCGAGGGTTTTTTTGAGGCGGAGCTTGCCCAGCGGCTGGAGCTTGGTTTTCCGCCTTATTCCCGCATCATACGTTTTACGCTAAGAAGCCGAGACGCTGGCAAGGCGTCGGCTGCCGCCCATCGTCTTTTTGAATTATGCAGCCGTTTACTGCCGAAAGACGCGGGGATTCTGGGGCCTGCCGAGTGTCCTATCGCGCTAATCGCTGGAAATTACCGCATGCAGCTTCTGCTGCGCGGCATCGATATGGCAAATTTGCACGCCGCAGCGGGCGGCGCACTTAACGCCTACGAACGTGGCAAAGACTCTGCCGTATATCTTGAAGTAGATGTCGATCCTGTCAGTATGCTTTAGTTCGTTGATACATATTTCGTGTGGAATAAAAACTTTTATGTAGACTATGCCCAGTCCATAAAACTAGGATTTCAAAAAATTTTCTAATATAAGGTTTCCGCGCGGGGTCAGGACAGATTCCGGGTGGAACTGGACGCCGTATACCGCCCGCCCGCGCAGTTGAACACCCATCACCTCACCGTCCGCCGAGCGAGCGCTAACGGCTAGAATAGGCGGTATCGTAGCCTCGACGGCGGCTAACGAATGGTAGCGGGCACCCTCGATGACGGGTGGAAGTCCGGCAAACAGCGGGCATGAGGCATCCAGCGTGATGGCGGAGGCCTTACCGTGCATTAGATGCTTTGCATACGTTACAGTTGCCCCGAACGCTTCACATATCGCCTGATGCCCCAAACATACGCCAAGTACCGGCACAATTTCGCTGAACTCAGCTATTACATGCGGGCAAATTCCGGAGTTTGAGGGCTTGCCCGGCCCAGGCGACAGCACGATATGACTTGGTTTTAGCTCGTGTATTTCTTTTAATGTAATTTCGTCATTGCGCGCTACGACTATTTCGGGATTCAACGCGCCTAAACTCTGGTACAGATTGTACGAAAAGCTGTCATAGTTATCTATCAATAAAATCATGATGCTGTCATTCTCCCGCCGCCCGCTCAAGCGCGCGCATAACCGCGGCCAGTTTGTTCCGGCACTCGGCATATTCCTTCTCAGGTTCGCTGTCGGCCACAATTCCGGCTCCAGAACGGGCAAAAACTTTTCCGCCGCGTTTGTAGGCCAGCCGTATAGCTATGCAGACATCCATGTTGCCGGACACATCGAGGTAGCCTATAGCCCCGCCGTACAAGCCGCGCGGAGACCCGCCGCCGCCTTCCTCTAACTCGCGGATAATCTGGCAGGCGCGGATTTTAGGCGCGCCGGAGAGCGTGCCGGCAGGCAACACGGCGTTTATCGCGTCAAGAGCAGTTTTGCCGGAGCGAATGCGCCCTTTGACTGTGGAGCCGATATGCATTACATGAGAAAACCGCTCGATGGCGCGGTATTTTTCCACTATCACCGAGCCGAATTCGCAGACGCGGCCTAAATCATTCCGGCCTAAATCTACCAGCATCGTATGTTCCGCAAGTTCTTTTTCGTCCGCAAGCAGTTCGCGTTCAAGCGCCGCGTCTTCTTCCGGCGTCTTGCCGCGTGGGCGTGTTCCGGCAAGCGGGAATGTAAATAATTCGCCGTCTTTCAGTTTTACTAACGTTTCCGGCGAGGCCCCCGCTATCTCGATGTCGTCGCTCGAAAAATAAAACATATATGGGGAGGGATTCATATCGCGCAGAATCATGTAGGTGTCGAACAGGCTACCCTCGATGTCCGCTTCGTACTGGTTTGAAAGCACTACTTGGAATATGTCGCCTTCATGTATGTAGCGCACCGCTTGCCTCACCATCTCGTGGTAACGTGTTTGGCTGAACATGGGGCGAAAGGGCGACAGTATGCGCAGCTGCGGTATGGCGGCTTGCGTTCCTTCTATAATAATCCGCACTATGTGTTCCAGTTCGCCTTT
>JAIRSB010000164.1 GCA_031255655.1 Spirochaetaceae bacterium
AAGACATGACTATACAGCGCCCGGCGGGGTACTTAACGCGCACTTTATTTTTTGCTAATATCAACCGATAATAGCAAGAAAATCTATCAATCCAGAATTTCTTGAAATCTTAAACTAAAGATGTGGGAGATAACGCATGGAAAGCGGAAAAAAGCCCTCGATTTTCAACGATCGCGGTTTTATTGGCTCTGCCGGTGAACT
The DNA here is from genome assembly GCA_031255655.1 of Spirochaetaceae bacterium. Lineage (GTDB taxonomy): Bacteria > Spirochaetota > Spirochaetia > Treponematales > Breznakiellaceae > JAIRMY01. The sequence goes on from JAIRSB010000164.1 coordinate 202, forward strand.
TGACGAATACGGCGTATGGGTTAAAAGCGAACCGGAAGATATAGCCTTTGATGACAGCGCTTTCTTTGACGAGACAGGTAGAGAGGAGGGAATAGCTGGCGGCGCAGAGAGGATCAACTTTTCCCCCGCACCGTCCACCTTCGATGCAAACGAAACAGACGATACCCGCGGGTCAGTTCCGCCCTCCGGCGACAATGCCTTCGATGTTGGTTTCGGTACGGAAGACCGGATGATGGACAACTACGCCGAGGAGCAGGCGGCTTTGACGGCTGGACTGGATTTTGACGTGGATGAACAGGCAGCGGATGATGATGTCTTCGATGTCGATTTCGGGGAGGAAGAGTCCGAAGACCAAAGCATGGAGAGCTACGCCGAGGAGCAGGAAGCTTTAACAGCGGGTCTGGATTTGGACGCGGACAACGCGGATGAACAGGCAGCGGATGATGATGTCTTCGGTGTTGACTTCGGAGAGGAAGAGTCCGAAGGCCAAAGCATGGACAATTACACTGAGGAGCAGGAAGCTTTAACGGCGGGTCTGGATTTGGACGCGGATAACGCGGATGAACAGGCAGCCGGCGATGATGCCTTAGTCGTCGATTTTAAGGATGAAGACGTTGAAGGCCTGAACATGGAGGGCTACGACGAGGAATTAGCGGCTTTAACGGCAGGGTTGGATTTGGACGCGGATAGCACGGATGAACAGGTGTCCGGCGATGATATATTCGGTGTCGACTTCGGAGAGGATGATGAGGAAGGCCGAAACGAGGAAGAGATAGAAGACCAAGGCATGGGCAACTATGTCGAGGAACAGGAAGCTCTGGTGATGGGCTTTGATTTTGACTCTGATAATGTGGAAGAGCAGACGGCAGGCGACGATGTTTTCGATATTGACTTCGGTGCGGACAGCGAGGAAAAACAGATCACGGACGCTCGCGTTGAGGAGCAGGAAGCTCCGGCAGTTGACTATGATGCCGGATATGATGTTGAGATTGATTTAGACGATATTCCCGACGCGCCGAAAAAGGTACAGGCGGTGGAAAAGACGGAAGAGATAGAAATCATAGAAAGTAAGGGAGATATAGGAAATAAAGAAGAAAATGAAAATGTGGAACAGGGTGAGATGCGTTCGACAGAACTTTTACTAAGAATTGTTGAGGAACTTTCTACCATAAAGTCTGAACTGAACAGTTTGAAAGAAGAGATTTCAACTATGCGCGACGAGGTTTCGACTGTTTCTAGAGACGATTATGAGAATATTCCCGCGGAGAGCGATGCCAGCGAACGGCTTTCAGGCGATGAGCTTGATGCTGTGGTGTCTGGCATGGAGATTAACTTTAGCGAGCCTGACAATGTTGACGGCGGACAGCCTGACGCATCGGATACGGAGTTGGCGGAAAATACAGTGAATGAGCCGTCTCTCCCCGCGCCGTCTGTCGATTTGGATTTTAGAGAGGACGAGCCTTCGCCTGATTCGACTTTGAAATCCGCCTCCGACGTTTACGCGGCTGAATTAGAAGAACGTATTGTTGTGCCTTCTTTGCACTCTGACGAGGGCGTTGCCAAGGACGCGCCGCCTGCCGCGACGGAGACTTCACCGCTGGTTGAGAATCCGCCTATTAGCGCGGATAACGATTTTGGCGGAGGAGGTGAGACGGCGGCTGACAGCGCGGAGGCCGCATTCGAGCCCGCGCCGCCGCCCCCTGTTGAAGCAGCGACTCCGCCCGTCGAAGTTGCGCCTCCACCTGTTGAGGCCGCGCCCCCATCGCCTCCGCCACCTCCAGTTGAGGTCGCGCCGTCTACACCGCCGCCGACTCAGCCTGTCGCTCCGCCTCCACCTGTTCAGACCGCGCCGCCGCCTGTTGAAACAGCGGCTTCATCTCAGCCTGCTACGCCCCCGCCGCCTGCCGAGACCGCGGCAGGGCCTACCGGGCAGGATGTTACGGATTCGGCGGGCTTCAAGAAAGAATTGCAGATTGTGCTTTCATACATGGACAGACTTTTGGAATCACTCCCGGACGAAAAAATCGAAGAGTTTGCGCGTTCCGAGCAATTCGACATATATAAGAAAGTGTTCAAAGAGTTGGGGCTTGTGTAATGCAAGACATGGATGCGGTTCGCCGTAAACTTGAACGTTACAGGAAAACGCATTCACATTTACGGGGATTTGTCCTTGATTTTCCCAAAGAGTTTGAGGAAAGAGCGCGGGCGGGTTTTTACAAACAGATAGGCGGCATGATATCTTCTTTCGGCGTAGCCGTGCGACTGCCAAGCCGCCGCGTTCTAGTTTTGTTGCCGGAAGCATACGACTGCGCCCTCGTTGCCCACCGTATCTGCGCCAATATTGAGGCTGCCTCTCCGCTTTTTTTCGAGTCAAGTAATACGGATGTAATCTTAAACCTTATTCGCAATTATTGAGGTATGAAGGAAACCATCGTCCGCGCTCAATGCGGCTTAAACACGGCGGTGCTTGGACAAAAAAGCATTCATTCCCGGTATAATCCACAGCTTGAGGCGAAACGTTACGTCGATTCGCTTAATTTTCACGGCGGTTTCAGATATGTTATTCTGGCGGAATGCGGTCTCGCTTATGTAATTGAGCCGCTTCGCCAGAAAAGCCCGGACTCGAAAATTATCAGTCTGCATTTAAGGGAATTTTATGCCGGAAAAAGCGCATCTCCGCCTGACGCGGAATGGTCCCCCGCTTCGTCCGTGAGTCTTAATTCGTTTTTGGAAAACGAAATTGATGATATCGAAGCGAATAAAATTAAGATAATTGAATGGCGTCCCGCCGCGGATATGTACGGCGTTGAATATTTAACTCTTATAAAAAAGATCGCCGCGTTTGTTAAAAGAATAGACGCGAACAAGCGCACGCGGGCAGCGTTTGGACGGCGATGGTTCAAGAATGTCCTCAAAAACTGTTTTTTGTTTGGCGGGCGCATCAACACGCGGATTGTGCGGCGTGGCGGCGACTGTGTTATCGCGGGGGCGGGTCCGGCTTTGAACGATGCTTACGACGCTATCCGGCAGCTGACAAAAAATGGTGCTTTATTGATAGCGGTCTCGTCGGCGGCATCCGCGCTGCTTCAAGCCGGTTTGCGTCCTGATGTAATCGTCGCCTGCGACGGCGGCAGCTGGGCGCCGCTTCATCTTTTTGAAAGCGTAAGATTTTTTTGTGGCGGGAACACGCCTTATCCGGTTTTGGCTTTCAGTCTTAGTGCGGCTCTGCCCTCCCAGTGCGCCGGCTTCAATTTGCTGCCCATAAGCGATGAAAGCCTTTTTCAGAGCATTGCGCGGCAGTGTTTCGATTTTCCACACCTATCTTTTCCGCAGCGCGGGACGGTCAGCGCTTCCGCTGTCGATGTTGCATTTCGTGTATCCGGTGGAGCGGTCTATACCGCCGGAATAAATTTCTCGCACCGTGATATTCGCTCTCATGTAAAGCCCTACGCTTTTGATGCGCTTTTGTCGGATGCCGCCGGACGTTTCACGCCTTTATATGCGCTTCAGTTTGAAAGGGCGCGAACGATAACGGAATCCGGCGCGAACGGCATCTACGCGGCTTGGTTTTCCTCGCAAAATTACCCGCGAAAAATATATTCCATCACGGACGAGTGTGCAGACAAAAAGCGTGTTTCTAACAGCGAAACGCGAGGCGGCGCGGATGTATTTGATTTTAGCCTCGCGAAACCGGTATCCCGCCCTGTTACTAAGCTCATATCAGCCTTGATCGCCGCGCTTGAATCGCCTGTGAAAGAAAAGCTGTCCTCCGAATTATCGGATATGCTGCCGGACTTAGGCGGATCGCTTGAATATGACAGACTGCGTGCGGAATTACTGCGCGTCAGCAAAAAATACCGCGCCATAGAGGAACGTTATGGATAGACGCGAGCTTTTTGACAGGAACCTCCTTGCGCTTTCGCGTATCGACACGGCTTTGCGCGCTCGTCTGAGCACGGCGGATACCACGCTTGGGCGTTACCGCTTTGTTGAGGGCGTCATGGGTGATGTTCCGGCTTGGGTCGATTCTGGCGGCGCGGCGCACACCTTGCATTCTCTCGTTTCGCCTGAGCGCGAGGCAGACCGTCTGCTTTCAACTTTGAAAGACGGAGAGTATGTCATAATTATGGGACTTGGCGCGGGTTATATGGCAGAAGCGGTTCTTGCCCGCGCGGACGCGGCGCGGTTGCTTGTCATAGAATACGACATTAACGGGTTTGCGGAACTACTATGTCATTACGATTACACCAAACTGTTTGATGACCCGCGTTTTTTCATTCTTGTCGACCCAAAGCCGCCTGAAATTGAAAGCTATATCCTTAAAAGTTTTCAGCCCGCGCTGCATAACGGCATACGGACACTCCCGCTGCGTGCGCGGACTGTTCACGACGAGGCGCATTTCGGCCCCGCGGCGGATGCCGTGAAATCCGCGCTTGAGCGTATTTCCGCAGATTATTCCACGCAAGCTATGTTCGGCAAGCGGTGGTTTTCCAACATTGTGCGAAACTTGTTCGCGGCGGAGAAGCAACGCGGCGTTTTTCCTCCGGTGAAAAAAGCCGCGATATGCGCTGCCGGTCCGTCTTTGGATTTGCAGCTTGACGCTATCGCCAAAGAGCGAAAATCGTTTTTTCTTATCGCGACGGATACCGCGCTTTCAACGCTTCTTGAGGCTGGATTGCCGCCGGACGCGGTAATATCCATTGATTGCCAGCATATAAGCTATTATCACTTCATAGGACATCTGCCGTCTGATATTCCGCTTTTTCTGGATTTATCGAGCCCGCCGCTTCTAACATCTCTTGCGAAAAACTTCTTTTTTTTCTCCGGCGGACACCCGTTAAGCGCCTACATAACGCGCTTTTTCAGACCCTTCCCTGAGATTGACACATCGGGCGCGAATGTTACTTTCGCCGCTCTGTCGCTGGCCGCCCGGATGGGTGCACAGAATATATCCGTTTACGGCGCGGATTTTTCTTATCCTAAAGGAAAGCTTTACACCCGTCCGGCCTATTTGTACTCGTACTTCCGCCGGAATCAGAATCGTTTTTACCCCGCAGAAAATTTCGCAGCTTCGTTTTTGTACGGCGTGAAATCACTGCGGCGTGTCGAAACGGCATCTTCATGGTACTATGAAACCCGCGCTCTGTGCTCGTACCGCGAAAGATTTGAGCAAAAGGCGGCGCTTACCGGAGTGAAACTAAATATCTCGCCAGGAGAGGGCGCGCCCATATTCACGGAAACGGAGACTGCCGGATTGAACGCGCAAACAAACGCGCTGGCGCGTTTGTTTGCCGCCGGGAAATCTTTGTGCGGCGCGAAAGAATTTTTGTCGTTCTACGGTGAAAACATAGAAGAACTGCCCTTGCCGGAAGAAAATATCACCTGCTATCAGCGAAAATTGCCGGAAACGCAGCGGCTGGTTTTTACCACTTTGCTGCCTGCCGCCGCCGCCTTAAAACACCGCGGCGCGAACAGAGGCGTTAAAGACTTGCTGTCCGCCGTGAAGGAGTTTTGCTTGACGGAAATATCCCGCGTTCTTAACGCGCACCACCGCTAAACCGCACCGGCGTTTTAGCGGCGCGGCAACTGGCGTAAAAAACGGAACGGCGTTATCATAAATTATGGTTTCCGAACGTGAAATAAAGGTGCGGCCTTATGAATGCGACAGCTACGGCCATGTAAATAACGCGAACTATCTGAACTATCTTGAGTACGCACGTTTCGAGTTCATGCGCGACGCCGGTTTTGATTACCAAGGGTTACGGGCGGCGGGTTACGGGATGTATGTTGCGCGTATCGAAATTGACTACCGGCTTCCCGCGATGGTGGACGACGAGCTTTTAATCCGGTCTTGGCCTGTGAAACGGGGTGTGGTAAGCGGCGTTATGGCGCAGAAAATCACACGAGGCGGTGATACTATCGCGGAAGCGAATGTTACATGGGCTTTTGTCGGCAAAAACGGCGTTCCGGTAAGGCCGCCGCCCGAATTCGACACATCGCTTTTAGGCTGACAGTCCGGGCATCGCCGCGGCTTCGCGTTTAGCTTTCCTGTCCCATCCATCGGGCGGCATATCCAGATTAAAGAACGATTCCGAAATTGAAACCGCGCCGCCTATCCATATTTGTTCGATAAGCCCGTCATGTTTTGTAAGCCGCGCAGTAATCACTCCGCCAGGCTGTCGTATCTCTATGACACCGCTTCTTTCCGTGTTGCTCGCCAGCCGATGATAAGCGAACGCCGCGCTGCCGGAGCCGCAACTCGATTCAAAAACAAGAGTTTTCGTTGCCTTCACATAAACCGCGGGACGCATAAGCTCTTCATCCGTGTCGTAAAACATCACACCGAATGCGGCGGGATTTCCGCCGCTTCTCTTGGTGAACAACTTTTTTATGCTCCAAAATTCCGCCTCACTGGGGCGAACGCCTTCCGCTATGACATGAGTTATGCCGTCAAACTGATAAACCGGAAGCATCCCGCCCGCGTACGGCAGCACACCGCTTGCCCTCGGCGGCGGAAGTGCGGCGGCGGCTGTTCCGGCTTCGCAGTCCGCCTCGACTGTAATTGGAGAGGGCGCGCCGCTCACCTCGACGGCAACTGAACATCTGCCGCGCAGTCCCGATTTTCTTGCGGCAAACAGACCGAAACTTCGCGCCGCGTTACCACAAAACTCGCCACCCGCCATCGTCAGCCGCCATAAACCGCCGTCCTCCGGCGCGGTAACGAAACCCACCTGCTCCGCCCGCAGCATTTTGTCTGCAAGCAGGCGTTTTGCCACTTCTTCTCGTTCCCGCATCCCGAAATCCTGAGCGTTTAGCACGAAAATCGTGATGTTTCCGGCCGGATTTGCGTTGACAATATACAACATTCCCATTAAATATATTATATGGCAAAAACATCTCCGCGCAAATAGGAGATAGCGAAAACTTTTTGCGTGAGGCGTACCGGCAAGTTTTAGGAGTGTTTATGAACAGAATGTATTTGTTATTGGCGAATGGTTTTGAGGAAGTTGAGGCTCTAACTCCGGCGGATTACCTGCGCCGCGCGGGTATTGACGTCAAATTGGTGTCGGTAAGCGGCGGTAGGAACGTTACCGGTTCACACGGAATCACGGTAGTCGCGGATATGTTGATAGGCGACGTTGTGGACATCTCATCAGAGGACGGCGTTATTTTGCCGGGCGGAATGCCGGGTTCCTCAAATCTTGCGGCAAGTGCGGAAACCACCATCCTATTGCAAAAAGCGCAAGATGCCGCAGCCTTAATCTGCGCTATCTGCGCCGCGCCCGCTCTTGCGCTCGCGCCAAAAGGGATATTGGACGGACGGTGTTGGACTTGTTATCCGGGTATGGAAAATGATGCGGGCGCAGCGCAAGAGACGTGGTGTTCTGACCGCGTTGTAGTTGACGGTAACATAATCACCAGCCGCGCCGCTGGAGCCGCCGGGGAATGGTCTGTAAAAATTATTGAAAAATTGCTTGGCACGGAAGCCGGGCTCAAGATAGCGCGTTCCGTGCTTCTTCCTGCTCTTTAAGAAGCCGCGCTATCTCCGCACGCGACTGGTCCGCAAAGTATTGGCGGCTGCCTTCCATCCCTGATGTTTTTATTACTTTTCCGAATGAAACATAGACGGGACCGGGATATACCCAGCCTGTTTTTTCTAGAGCGTCATATGAACCGCTTACGGCTACCGGAACTATGTCCGCTCCCGCGTCCGCCGCCAGACGGAACGATCCAGTCTTGAAAGGCAAAAGTCCCTGTCCGCGGCTTCGCGTTCCTTCAGGGAATATTACCATTGAATGTCCGGCTATTATTTTTTTTACCCCTAACTTTATCGCTTCAAGTGATTTGCGCGGACTATTTCTATCCATGAAAATTCCGCCTAAAAGTATCATCCATAGGTTTATGAATGGAACAAAGATGATTTCTTTTTTTGCGATAAAACCTATCGGACGGCCGACTGTAATAATCAGCAGCAGAATATCCAGTATGCCGGAGTGATTAGAGACAAAGCAAACACCGGTTTTCCCGCGCGGCGGAATGTTTTCTTTTCCGGCGGTGAAAAGTTTGAAGCCTATACAGGTGACTATCATCCGGGAAGCGCATTGTACCACTTTGTACATTAGTTCAGTGGCAGTAGTTTTGAGACCGGTCAAACTGAGCAAAAACAGTAATATGACTATGGGTATGAATATTATTACTCCGAATCCAATTGACATGAACGAATAAACTGTTACGAAAAATCTTTTTATCATGATATTCTCCCTGCCGGCTGCGCGTGTATTAGGCTTACGGAAACTCTGTTTTGGCTCACCGCGTCATAATCAGAGCCGGTTTCATGTTCCGTTTCCAGTTTTGCGTTATTAAACGAAAGCCTAGTCCAGCCTGAGGGCAGCGTTTCTTTTTGTATGGTATCCGTATACGAGCGCTTCGACGGAAATGTTATCATCTCTTTGTCCGGCAGCTCTTTTATATTGGGTATGTTGACGTTTATGAAAATGTCTTTCGTGCACCGCTCGGCAAGCTGTTCGGTATGCCCCGCCGCCCACGAAGCAGCTTCGTCCCAAAAATACGGTGGGTCGCCCGCAAGTGAGAACGCTATCGACGGTATGCCGCGCAAAGCCCCTTCGCGGGCGACAGCCGCTGTTCCTGAAAATATGATGTCTGTCCCCAGATTACATCCGGCGTTTATTCCTGAAACGATGGCGTCTATTTTGAAGTCGAAACTGCCGGAAATCGCGGCAAGCGCACAGTCCACAGGCGTGCCTCCGCATATCCACGTATCCGCGGCAATCTCTTTTATGTCGATGAAGCCCGCGGCAATTGAAAGTGAATGTGATGCCCCTGATCGTTCCCTATCCGGTGAAATCATCAGTGTCCTATGTCCTAAAGCGCGCAAGGCGGCTCTTAGGCGTATTATCCCCGCGCATTGATAGCCGTCGTCATTGCTTACGAATATATTCATCACGCTATTTTAGCATAAGCAGGGTGATGATATAAGGGATATTTTGCGGCATGATACTGTTTAGCGGTTAAGGTGCGTTCAAATAACCGCGGCGTAAAGTTTGCATTTTCTCTGGACAATTTTGTACTTGGGATTAGCATCAAGGATTATGTCTTTAAGGATTTTTGGGTCATCGATAAGGTGATAGGTGCAAATTGCAAGTTTAGGCGCAAACTCCCTCAGTACCTCCCGTGCTCCAGTCAGCATATTACGTTCCATTCCTTCTATGTCGGCCTTTATAAAATCAATTTTTTGAAGGTGTGCGTCAGCGGTAAATTTATCCAATGTTGTGATTTTAATCCGTTCCGTTTTTTCGTGTTCCGAGGGAGAACGCGACGCGGTTTCACCACCGCTATGACCATCTAAAATAATGTCAGTTTCGCACTCCGTGTCGCCAAGTCCGGCTTTAACCGCGTGTATATTGTTTCCGTTCAGGCGGCAGGTTTCGGTAAGCATATCAAAACTGGTCTTGACAGGTTCAAAAGCGTAACTTACCGCCCCATAGCACGCTGCCAAAGCCGAAAAGTCGCCAATCCACGCGCCCGCGTCTATTACAACATCTCCATTTTTAACGGTTACATCAAACTCTCCGTCGCGGTATCCGTAAGGTCCTTCCGGCATATACGGCTCAAATCTGTCAACATCAGTTTTATCGTAATCGTCTTTCCCAAGTATATGAAACAAAAAAGTATCAACTACGGCGCCGGATATGTTATAGACAGGATTACCAGTAACGTCTGGCAGAAATGCCCCATCAATATTGATGCGTTTTGAGCCATCCGGTGTGGTTTCCAGCCACAATCCAGCAATTTCCGTCGAATTAAAGCGTTTAGTTTCAAGAAAAAGTCCTAATTTACCCCCCCCCCCCCCAGCGATCAAATATTCCAGCACGGTCTTTCGCAAAAGTTCGTTATTGCGTTCCATCGAGAATTTAAAAAGTTTATTTTGCAACGCACGCGGCACAAAACGCTTTGTTAGGCCTATTATTGTTGACGATTTTACAAATTTTAGTATATCTATCATGATACTTCTCCTTAAAAATTATTCCAGCCATTCCGATTCTATTTTCTTAGATACACACCAGTCTGTTCTGGTTTCTTCATATTTATGCGTGCAATAACGGCAAAATGGCACAGGTTTGCTAAGAAATTCAAATATTTCATCTACGGTTTGAATCTTGTAAATGTCAATACAATCCGTGTCTAAAACTGAAAAGCTCTGATTAAAATATTCATTAAAAATATCTATATATGCGGATATGGCGCACATATAGAGTTTTCCACTTTTAAGAATCGTACAAGTATTAGACATAGGACATTTTAGATAACTTTGCGAAGCATCCTGACTGCCGGATTTATCCAACGCCAGACTGAACATAGTCTTATTCTTTTGAGTATCGTAGTCTACATAAGCTAATTCAACATCCCATTTTTTCGCCAATTCGTCTATGGCCGCCATATCCAGTTTTATGGG
>JAIRSB010000217.1 GCA_031255655.1 Spirochaetaceae bacterium
GCAAGTGTTTTTCTTTCATGTATGCAAAATACGTTTCATTCTTTTCCGTAAGAAAAAAATACCGGTTCATCCGTTTTGCGGCAAACCCGGTAGTTCCGCTTCCGGCAAAAGGGTCGAAAATTAAATCACCTTCATAAGAATAATATTTTATTACACGATTACATAATTCTGAGGGGAATACGGCGGAATGAATTTTATCGAAACACGGATCTATTTTCCATACGTTAGTTGTTTCAAAAACGCCATTTACTTTGCTTGCTTCGATTACATTTTTATCGTATTGATGCATATTCCAGTCAAGCAGTTTATCAGTTTTTTTCCTGTACACCATAACATATTCGGTTACGGCATTCGGTTTATAACCTAACGGTTTGCGGTGCTGCTGAAATCCGCCGACACGGTTTTTCACACTCGCTTCAGGTTTTTCCCAGATAATATCGTCAATAAATTCCCAGCCAATATCAATAAGATAGCGGTGTATATCAAATGGAATAGGGTAGCGCCTACTTGAATGCAAACGGCTTATCCTTGGAACTATTACAGGAGAAGTATTTAGCAAAAAAAATCTGCCCTCTTTTGTAATACGGTAAACCTCTTTAAAAACACTGTATAAAAATTCAAGATAACATTTATATGAAGGATAAATAGAATAATCCCTCGCATTGTAATACGGCGGTGATGTAAAAGTTAAATGTACGCTTTCATCTTTTAATAATTTCATGGTTTCTATTGTTTCGCCATTGACAACAACGTTTTTCATGTAATCATAGCTTTCAGTATGTTTTTGCGCGGTATTTACATCTTGTTTTGAGGCGTATTCTTTGCTGATAACCTGTTGAATCATTTCATTCGAGTGATTTATAAGAGACTTTAAATGATTATCCACATTTTGTTCACCTTTGAAAACTAAAAGCCCCCTGATAGCCTGACAGACAACTTTAGGATCATCATCTTTAAGTTTATCAATTAAAATTTGTTTTGAATTTTCTATTCGTAAACGGCCTATCGCGGAAACGGCCTCACGCCGCACATTTGTATCGGAATCTGAAAAGGCGATTTTTTTAAGAAGTACAAGATAATTTTCATTCTTTAATTTTCCGAGGTTATGTATCGCAAGATAACGAATACTGCTGTTTTCATTTTCCAAATACTTTAGAAGCCATTTTCCGTCAAACGAGGTGGGAAGACGCCCTAAATTTTTCAATAAAAAAGTTATATCAGAATTAGTCATTTTATGTTTTTCCAAAAAAACGCCAATATCCGCATACTTCAAACCTTTGATAGTTTCCTTTGTCAATTCCATGAAAGCAGTATACCGAGTTTATCCAAGCCTACTCAATGCCGGCGCAAATTGGAGTTTCCCCTGTTTGGCGGGCATTTACCTACGGAATAACCGCCTCCACAATATCGCTCCAGTGCCCTGCCTCGCCTTTGGCATTTTCGTAGCAGGCCGCATAGAACACCCGCTTCCCACGGTCTTCCTCGTTGTAGTTGAACACCTCCATTGTCTTGCTGCGAAAGACCCGAATGCCGCAATTCGCCAGCGTTGGCAGGCGCGCTCTCCCGAAACTCCCATACATAACGTACCCCGTAAGCATCCGCAGACTTCGTTTTTTTGCCTGAAATGAAAGCGGTTAATAACTGATATTAAGACTAGTCCCCACAGTCCCGATGAAATCCGTCGTTTCCGTAAAATCACTGCGGGAGATGCCGAGCCTAGCGAATACATCAAGATTGAGCCGTCCAAGTATACGCACAATGGATTTATGTTGTGCGTAGAAAGAAAAACTGTCGTAACTGCCCGTGCAGTCAATAGTAAGCTCCAAAGTTTCCTGACGAATACGTTCTATGTTGGCAAGTGCAAGCTCTCGGAACGCCGGCCACGCGCTCTGTTCGCTGAATCTCGAAAAGAACAGTTTGTACAACTCGCCGAGCAGCGATTTTTCGGCGGGGCTTATCCAGTCAATTTTGAATATTCCCGTCCATCCGTCATGAAGCACCGTAAGCGCGTCTTCAAATTGAAACTGTGCCCCCTTGAAACCATAAAAAACGAACACCTGCCCCATATTCAAACGCCATGAAGCGTCCTCACCGCGTGGGAAAGCAATAGCCGCGCCGAAAGAAGTGTTAAATTCATCGTTTTCGTACATCTTGAATAGAGACTTCGCGCCGAAAGCCCCAAACATATTCATAGCGGAAAAATGCGCGGCGACTCCGGTTCCGAGCACATCTGTCTGAGTATCGAATTTCTGGTTTAATGCGCGGTCTACATGTGCGTCTAAAGCCCGCGGCGTCCATAACGAGGCAAGACCGAAAGTTTCCGGTAATTGCAGCGAAATCTGGTATTTGTCGCTGAAATGAGCGTCTTGAATAAGATTCGCCGAGACAGAATTGTCCAAACTTTTACGGAGCTTGTCGCCAAGCTCCGCGTCAAACAGGGTGTAAAACGGCGCGCCACCGTAAACCCCGCCCGCTTCGGCAAAAGTTTCGGCAAACTTTTCAACATCATAGCCGACGTGAATACCGCTGTAAAACAGAAAACGCCGGTACGCACGGTTCACGCGGAAAGAGCCGGAAAGCCCTCTCACTCTGAACGGAAAACTCAGCGCTGCCGCCGCTGTCGATTCCGTGCTGTTGATTATGCGGTCAGCCGCGCTGCCCGCGTCGGCGGAAAGATGAAAACCCAGCGGATCCGCGCTTAATGAAGTCTCGAAATGAGCGCCCAAACGCCGCCTGTCCTCCCCCTCCCCGTTGTCCGGTACAAGATTTCCCCATGTATCCAGCCACACCTTGCCGTAGTCATGAAACATCTCGCTGCCGCCACCCGTACTTGTCCAGCGTCCTTCCGTGTTGATTAAAAAACCAAACGGAGAACCGGCAATCCGCGTCATACCAAAGCCAGCTCGCCAGTTTCTGTTTTTCCCGCTGCTTTGAAAAGAACTGTCGGCGTTAAAAAACGAGGAAACGTTACCGGAAAGCGAAATTCCGGCCCCATGTTCCCACGCCTCCTCGTAAGGAGCCACAAAAAAAGTTTCGTTCAAGTTTACCGGCCCTATCGAACGGGAAATACTGTGCCCGGCATTCCACCAAAGACGGCTTGAACCCGCCGAAAAAGCGGCGTTCCCCTCTAACTGCGCCCCAAAAATCCGGACGCTTGCCCGCGAACGGTTTACCGCGCTGAAAAAAGTTTCGGTATCCTCATTCCAAGGATCTCCGCGCGCCCCGCTTTCCAAAATAGTTTCAAAAACCGGCGCCTCCAGAGCATTCACGCCGTTCACACTGACCACCGTTTCAGCAGAACGCCAGTCTAACGATCCGCCGGCGTTCACCGAGTAAGCCGGAGCTCCGTCCAAAAGAACTATCTCGTCAAGCCCGAAACTGCCGCCCTCCGGCATATTCACCCCGCCGTTCAAAAACGCCATCACATAGGCGCTCCCGTCGCCGGAATCATCATTCGCTCCGTACACATTCTTTCTAAGCGCCTGCGGATTGTAATACAGCGGAACATCAATTTTTTTACCGCCCGCGTAAACCTCTTTTTTACCACTGCCGTAACGAAGTTCAACCGCTATCCACGAACCGCCGCTCAAACGATTCAACTCCATCGCGGGAATACTAACCTTAATAGCTGTTTCGGAATAATTTCCGAAAGATGACCGCCCCCGCGCCACGATAAAATCAAAAGTCGCGTTTTCACTGTAGCTAAACGGCCCTTTCACAAAAAAAGCCAGAGTTTTGTAATCGGCAAAAGGCATCACGCCCACCCTGCCTCCCGCGCCCGCCGCGCTTCGGCCATGAGGAATACCTTGCCACGACACGAACAGAACGCGCTGCCGCGCCCCCTCCGGATGCAGGCGGTCTATCATCTCTGGATAACGAGTGCGAAGACTTTCGTCTATCATTTCAATCGTCGAGACACCCTCACCCGGAATACTCTTCACCTCGCCCCCGCCCACCGTAAGAGGTGCGAACTTCGCTCCCCGCACAATAGGCGGAGCCAGCAGAATTCGACCAGAAATTTCCGCCGCACCGTCATTTATGGCGATAAGCCTTAGATAAGCCGCGTTGCCAAGCACACGCCTGTCCGCGTCCGTCAATTCTATTTTGAAAATACGCGGAAACTCATCAAAAACCGGACGCAAGACAGACGGATACAACTGCTTTTCAAGTATAAGCGCGGCATTTTCGTAGCCGTCAGAATCTTTTGCCGCCAAATCGCCGAATTGTATCACCACGCGCAGCGAATTCGTGTCGCCGCTGAAATTGTAAAACCGGAACGGAACCTCGATAGACCGCGCCTCTTGCAGTACGCCGCTGTCAATCGGAGTCTGAAACCCGGTCCAGTTCTTGCTGCCGTCCAACGTAAACTCCGCCGCCAGAATTTCCCCGCCCAATGCCGGATCGCGGGCGGCGTAAGGCCCGTCCCTGCCGCTTTGTTCTCTCGCGCCGTCCCAGTCAATATTCATCAGCGTAACACCGCCCAAAACATCCGTGTTTCTGTAATTACGGTACACAAGACCGGCACGCCCCGCCAGAGTCAAACCGGATATTAACGGCGCCTTGTCCTTAGGCGGATTAGACAGAAAAGACGCTGTTTCGGAAAGTGTAAGCATATGCTCATTGCCCTCCATACCGGCAGCACGGTAAAGCCCCGTTGTATCAGACTGTGTAAAACCAAGCCCCAGCTTCAAATCCGCTTTAAGATTCTCGTAATTCCAAGCTGCCATACCTCCGAAACCCACCGTGCCGGGACTGGAAGCCCCCTCCTCCGAAAACGAGTCCCGCGCCATATTCCACCGAAAACCAAGCGCGCCCTTTGCCATAAAATTTTCATCATCATTGTAAACCGCGCCCAAACCCATCGCGATACTGCCGTTCTTGTTCGCGCTGGAACGCTTAAGATAACTGATACGAATGACCTCGTTAAATACAGCAGGCGTATACAAACGGACTATACCGGAATTCGGGTCAAATGAAAAATTCGGATCATCAAGACCGGAGCGCGTTACCTTTACCGAACCGGGCGATACATCCCTCCCGATATTGTACTCCGCTGATGCGCCATAATTCGTAAAGCGCAGACGAGCGTCCGCCGTGTACGATTCGTTTCCGGTAAGATAAATTTGATAATTCCACGGCTTGCCATTCAAATCCAGCGCCAAAGGCCAGCGGGCCAGCGGGTCGCGCAAATCTGTTCTCGCGTCGACACGGGTAAGCTCATAAACACGCCGCTCTTCTATAATACGCTCGCCTGTCTCTTCCTGTACATACAACGGTAAATCACTGTAAAACGCGCTTTCAGAAAGCGGACTAACATCGAAGTTTTGGATTCGCTCCCCGCTGGATGAATCGACAAGCGCCGCACTTTCAGCCGAACTATCCGGCGAATTGTAACGGCTTCGCCGCTCAAACGGTGAAAATGTGCCTTTTTCATAGATTATTAACGCGGGCACGCCGTCTATAAGAATGACGGCGGGCTTAGATTCGCCGTTTTCCTGCCCGGGCTGCGGGTATTCCGCCAAATTTACTTCGCTAAATATAGCCTGAACATCCCCCAAAAAAGTCCCCGGCGCCGAGTAATCCCCCATCGAAACATCATAATTACCCGAATACGAGACAGCAAGGCGCGTATCAGGACTAGCCCGCAATTCCACCTGCCCGAAACGCGAACTTGCCGCATATTCGCTTGCGAGAGCCTCCCGCCAGCGCCGTCCCCGGTTATCCGAGAAAGACCCGTCCTTGTCTTCAAAATAGAGCGTAACGGAAGATGATATGTTGTCGTCCGGCAGTGTGAAAGATATACCCCTCATTGTTGAGGACGCCTCAACATAGGAAAAGCTGCGCTCCCTCCCGCCGACAAATTCGCGCTCCTCCCGGACAGCGTCGTCCCAGCGCACCAAACTGTGAATTTGCAGAGGACCGCCGCCGAAACGCCCGTACAGACCCAATGACGAAGCAAAATCGCCGCCTAAATCCAAATACGGAAATTCGGGAAAATCCAGACCTTTGTTGCCTATACCGATATATTGGACTATCTCGCCCGCCTTACCTTCATATCCGGCGCGGTAGGTATTTATCGAATAGTCTTCCTCAAACGCCGCTTCGACAAACCAGCGCTCCCTTATCCATAATCCCAAACTTAAATCAGCTTCCTGCGTGAAAAGGAAAGGCGAATCGTTTGCCGCTACACTTAATCCCAACGGTCCGGCGGCAATCCCCCATTTTGCCGTCAGCGAACCCTTCCAAAAGCCTGACAAGAACAACGAGACATCGCTGTCAAACAAATCGAGAGAAACAATAGCGGGCGCAGCTTCTTCCGTTATCGCCTGTCTCGCACTTTCGACGTCCAGCAGACTTTCCCTAAGAGCGCTGTCTTCCACCGCAGTGGCGTCCGGCTCGATTTCTTGTCCAAATCCGCCCGGTGCGGCAAACAGCAAAAACAGCAGACCTGAGAGCATCGCTTTTAGGCGGTAAAGTTGTTTCAGTTTTTTTTTCACCAGAATTTTCAGCCCGTTTCAGGACGTCCACTCAAATGCCGCCCCTCATAAATTATAGATCTAATCAAAACTCAAATCTCCACGCATTTGACTTGTTCGACAACCCGGTTGGTTGTCTCCCAAGTCATTTTTTAACGGTTGTTGTTTAGAAACTGAAGTTTCTAAACAACTCTATTATATTACACGATTTTCACGGAATAATTAAGAATATACCACGTTCCATACCCGCAGGTCTTGCCTATGATAGAGTTGTCAACAACCACTAAAAAATAACTTGCAAGTCCAATATATTATCAAGCCGCGTCAAAATTATGCCGATTATAAAAAGTAAGGCTCATTCGCGGCTGCGCTGTGCATCCTTTGAATGGGGAATCTTAATTTTATGAAACATATTTCAGAGGAGACCAGATGAAAAAAACAGTTTTTCTACTAACCTTTGCCGCGTTATTTATCTTTGCCGGGTGCAATCTTAAAGAAACCGAAGTGTACACATCGGACAGTGATGACGGCGGAGATACGCCTACAGCTGCCGCGGCTTACGCCGGAGAATTGAGACAGTACAACTCAGATGAGGACGCTGTTATTTTAGACGGAAACGTGATAACAATTCAAAAAAATATTGAGTTGACCAGCAAACTTTCGACGGGGATACCATCAAATGTAACTTTGTATATAGGCGGTCCTGACCGCCACGTCAGTCAAAATAGGGTGGCTGATACCCAGCTGGAGTCGGTAACTCTTACACTTGCCGATGGTATTGATTTTGATGTAGGAGACGGAAGGCTCGTCATCAATGGAAAGTTAGAAGGAACAAACAGGCTATTCGAGATAGAAACTGGTAAAATTCATCTTTACGGAACGCTGGCTCTGGGGTCAAAGGGGATAAATGTATCAGGAACCGATGAAAAAGAAGGGGAACTGCTGATATACCCCGGCGCGTTATTAAAAGATTTTGACTTAGACGGAACAGAAAGAGAACTCATCGGCAGTAATTCCGTACTTATAGGACCCGGCGCGTTACTGAAAATGAAAGGTAAATTTGGTAATGGTACGGGTGTTGACACGAACTATGACCGTACACGGGAGTTTACACTTTCCGGCAGCGCTGTGGTTGAAAAAGAGATGGCGATTTTTAACAATTCCGTCGGCAATGAAAACGGCAAATGGCAAGAAACAATTACCTTAGAAGACGGAACAATCACGCTTAGTGAAAATGGTGTTCTGATTATTGCGGGAACGGGTGGTGTAACCGCGGAAAATTACATGAGTATCCTTAACAACTACATAAAAGTTTCAAATGAGAAAGGCGGTACTATAGCAAGCAGTGGCGGCAGTCTCCTTTTCAACGATACGCCTGTCATGTGGGGAGGCACCACCATAGTTTGGGGTGGCGCGGAGTGGATGAATGTGCCTAACGCGGATAAATCGGCGGAAGAGTTGTCAGCTGATAAAGCAGAGACAACGGGAAATGATCAGTCGAATTAGTAATAGGCCGACAGCAAATAAAAGTAGATAGCTTAAGATAAAAACGCGCCTTAGGGCGCGTTTTTTTATACCGTTTAGATACGGAAAATTTTGGACACAAAAGCTTTTTGGGAGACACCTACTCCAGTTGTTTGCTCGGTCAGTTCGTTAAGACTCGTTTTTGAAAATCTTCTTTTTAGTGCCCTACCATCAATTCTCATTTTAGAAAAACAACACCTCTAATCAGCACATGGCGGCATCTGAACGGGGTTCAGCTTCGGGATACGAAAGACACCCTTATGGTCAATTATGTTTACTTTGAGATGAAGC
>JAIRSB010000039.1 GCA_031255655.1 Spirochaetaceae bacterium
CTCCCTTCGAGCGCGGCGATCCTGTCGTCGAGCCGCTGGAACACCGCCTTTAACTGCTTGACCATGTTCATCTCGCTGTAGATGGTCATAAGCGTATCCTGCGCGTGGATAAAGAGGAGCGTATGTTCAAGTTTTTTTCCATTGCCTTCGCTTTGTACAATCTCTGTCTGCATTCCGTGGGCGGCGGCAAGTTTTTTCTTGGCCTCGGCGAGTTCGCGGTCAATCTCCGCGAAGTTCCCGGCCTCCGCCGCCTGAATCGCCCTTGTAATGAAAAGCCGCGCATCTCCCGCCATCATGATAATTTCCATGGCGAGGGCGTTCATCGCATCAGTCGAAAAGGTTGATTTATCTTCCATAATTAGCTGTGCTCCTGTTATTCGGCGGCAAGCTGCTGTTTTTCGTAGGCTTTAAAGAAAGGATACCAAATAATGCAGCTCACAGCAAAAAGTATTGCAAAGAGGATAAGCCCTGCAATTCCACTTAGGATGACGCTTCCAATAGGGTAGGGCGCGTACCACAGGCCAAATACCGATTTGGGAATCGGCACAAGGCCGGACCTTAATCCTATATAGGTGATGACGGACAAAACTATGCCTTGAATCCACATGGGAATCATCAAAACGGGGTTCCACGCGATACAGCCGAATACGACCGGCTCGTTGATGTTGAGCAAGCTCGGAACAAAAGAGGCCATGCCCAGGGATTTACACCGTTTTGATTTTGACGTCATCAACATGAAGACGAGGGACAGTGTCGCGCCGGTTCCGCCTATGCACAAGAACGCAATGTAGACGACTTCGACGGTCATTATGCGGGTTGCGGGCAGGCCCGCGGCTACGGCTTCCATGTTTGCTGCGATGCCGGCAAGCTGAATTGCGTTCAAAACGCCGTAGTAAACCCATGTGCTTATGCCCATCGAATACAGGAAGCACATGACAAAGTAAATCAGCACAAAGCCTACAAATGTTTCGCCCGCGCTCATAAGAGGGAGGAAGAGGCCTTGTATAAACGAGAACAGGTCAAAATTAAGGAAGTAGACGATGAACCAGCCGGCTGCCATCAAAATGATGATTGGTATCATCGAATCGAACCAGAATCGTACAAAATCTGGGATGGTGCTGTTTTTTGAAAATATCGAAAAGCGGGAAAACATTCCCATAACCGCTGATACGATGATGCCGACGATAATCGACACAAACATTCCGCCCGCGCCAAGCACGCTGTATTCCAATTCGGTAAGGTTTTCAAGGCGGATGATGAGGGCGAACAAACACACCGCCGTCATTCCCGAAACGATACGCATTTTCGACAGTTTTTTCTTTTCCATGTAGTTAAATGGAATTAGAAATGTGATGAATATTCCGATAAGCCCCATGGTGTAACTTGAAAATGCCCACAAATCGGGAAAATCCGGGATGTAATCTTGCAGGATCGCAAAGACCGTAACCAGCGAACCTACCAAAATAAGCGGCAGTACTTGCATGAGGGCGTCTTTGATTGTTTCAACCCAAATGTTCTTTGCCGCTTTGTTTAGGGCTGGAGCAAAGCTGTCTTCCAGCCACGACATAACTTTGTTTGCCATAAATTCTCCTAAAATAGAGACTGAATGTGTTTCAACGCTTCGGCGCCGTCCAGCGTTGAATAGTAGCGTTTTTCCATGACGGCCACTTTGATGTCTTTTCCTTTGTAGCGTTCCGTCAATTCTTCCAGCAGGTAGGCAAGGTGCGGTCCCAGCATGACGCAGTTTATCTCGTCATCGAAACTTTCAAGCTCTGTTTCGCTTCGCGCCGCGATTTCCCAGTCCAATCCCTGTTTGCCCGCCTCTTTTCGCAAGTTAGCCGCCATAAATCCGGTAGACGCGCCGGACCCGCACACCAGTAATACATTTAATTTTTTCATAAATAGAGCCTCCTAACTAACATTGTTATGAATAATGCTATCAGCCCTGTCTGCGCTGCGCGGATAAACATTTGCACCGCTATGGTGCAAGCAGTTGGCGAACTATTTCTATAATCCGCGACATGAACTCAAACTGGTATTTCAAGTGATTTTCATTGGTTATAGGCTTCTATCAAAAAATATAAAAAGTTTAGGCGAGAGTAGAATGTTCACGAATTGTGGAGTATTTCTCAAAGATAGACATCATTGCGAAGTGGCGGCAAGTTGCCGTACGCCCGCAATGACGATGCCGCGCATCCGCTTGCGGATGTGCGGCATTATACCTGTTAGTATTTTACAAATTGAAACACTATATTACCTTGTCGAAAATGAAACATCTGCACACATGACAGGATTAGAGGTGATGTGAGTGGAGATACAACGTGACATTATTATTTTTTAAAGCTTCAAAATCATGGCAATGCGTAATTATTCACGCGGCGCTCTGTTTAACTTCCGAGCGTTATTGTCTCCCAAGTCATTTTTTAGCGGTTGTTGTTTAGAAACTAAAATTTCTAAACAACTCTATTTATGTTTTTCTGCGCAAATGCCAAACGCTATATCTCGGATGAAAGGAATATTGCTGTTTTTCAGTTCATTCATCAGCCGATATTCCAGTGTTTCAACATTCAATTCTTCCGCCGTAACTACATTATGTTCGATCATACGCGAGGCCATCATTTTAGCCGCCCATCCTAAATCACTACCGGATTCGTAAGTATGCAAAATTGCCTCCGCGCGCAGTAGAGATATTTTCAAACCGGCGTTCTTCATTTCTGAATACAGCTGCATTCCAATATGAGAATTTCCGCCTTCTTTTTCTACAGTATCCCATATCCAATTTTGTATCTTTGAATGTAACGGCAGCATTGAAAAATTGAAAGAATCAGCCATACGCTCACTCTCCTGAAAAATCATTTTTCCATTTTCAGATAAAAATGGAAGCAAGCCCTCAATCGTCTGCGATGCGTTACTTTGGTACATTAAAACCCGGCGTCCCATAATTACATCAAATACTCCAATATTATTAGGCAATTTCGCAATATCTGCCTGTATAAATCTCACATTTGAAATACACTTTTCAACAATAAGTTTTTTCGCCGCCGCCAAAGCGTCTTGGGAAATATCAACGCCTGTAACTTCCCCGGAGCCGCCTACTAATTCAGCCGCCATGATACTCAAATCGCCGGCACCACATCCCACATCCAGCACCCTAATGCCTTTTTTAATGCCGCTGTCGATAAGCAATCGATGAAAAAACTCATTCCGTAGAATATCCATTTTCAAAATTTCTTCCTGCCGCTTATTTATTGGACTTGTTCGACAACCAACCGGGTTGTTGAACAAGTCAATTGATGCAATTCTTGCGCGATAATTTCAAAAGGCTCTATACCCAACCTTTCGGGTTTATCGGAAATCCATTTATGAAGCCAGTTTCCATCCTTTCCTATTTCTTTCATTAAAACCAGCTTATTATCCAAGTATTTCGCCACGTTATCCTCCAAATCATCCTAATAGCATACAACAATGCTGCGGACATGTTGAGCCGCGAAACCCGCCCACATAGTATACCATCACGCCTCTTTTGAATAAAATGAAACACACCGTTGCGGAGACAGCGTGATCCGCGGTGTAAAACATTCCTAACCGCAAGGCAAGGAATTACCAGCTTCCGGCGGCCAAAATCATACCCGCCGTGAAAGAACAAACACAGGAGATTAAAGTGAAACTTATTTTTTTAGGCCCCCCGGGAGCGGGAAAAGGAACACTAGCAGCCAAAGCGTCCCCGCTATTTAACGCGCCCCACATAAGCACCGGCAATATTTTCCGCGAAGCCATAGCCGCGGGAAGTCCGCTGGGAAACAAAGTAAAAAGCATCATTGACGCGGGAAAATTAGTTGACGACGCGACAACGATAGAACTAATACGCGAGCGCCTTGCCCAAAACGACGTGAAAAATGCGTACATTCTCGACGGCTTCCCGCGCACCATAGCGCAGGCGGATGCCCTCGCGGGCTTCTCGAAAGTCGACACAGTGATAAACTTTGATGTCCCCGACAACATCGTGATCGAGCGGCTTTCAGGCCGCCTTGTATGCCGAAAATGCGGCTTTAACTGGCATAAAAATTTCAACCCGCCCAAAGACGGCAAAACTTGCGACAAATGCGGCGGCGAAATATACACTCGCGAAGACGACAAATCCGAAGCCGTGAAAAAGCGCCTCGAAGTATACCGCGAGCAGACCGCTCCGCTAATAGAATATTACCGGGCAAAAGGACTTCTGGTAGATATTGAAGCGGGCTCGCAAGTTGACATCACACTTGAAAACCTGAAAAAAGCCCTGTCCTGTAAATGATGAAAGGCTAGGCGCGAGTATAATACCCACGAATATGAACGCCGGTACCTGTCATTGCGAGACACTCGTCATTGCGAGTAGCGAAATAATCCGGGCATAGGCACCCTACCTCGCCGGATTGCTTCACCCTGCGCTCTCGCAATGACGGGACGTGCATCGACACGTCTTGTGGGACACTCACCGATACTCGTCTTGTAGCACTCGTCACATTACACGCTTGCCGGCAGCCTTGTCTTGGAGTCCGCAAGTTGCTTGATTTTTCCCGCGGAAGCCGAACTATACTGTCAGCTATGAGTGATGTGACATTCACCGGCATAACAAATCCCCTCTCTTCCGGCTCGGCATATAGGCCCCCGCGCTTCGCCGCGGTACAGCGGCTGGCTGCCGATACTCAAAATTTTATGAAAAATGCCCCCCCCCCCCCCAATTACAAGAGACTTTCTTACAAATAGCTTATATTCGTACTCAATATGCCTTAAACCGGACAATTTTACAAGTTTCTCGCAGTTACGCGCCAAATTTTGGCACAAAATCAAACACGGCAGTTTGCCGTAAATAAATTTTATGACAAGAGGAAGAAAAAATGAGAACGATAACAAAAGAAACGAAAAAGAGCTTTTTTTACACTTTGGCCGCGCTTGTCGCGCTGTTGTTCGGGGCTGCGCGGACATGGGAGTCGAAGGACTGAATTTGTCCACACCGGGCGATAACAGAACACGCCCGACAGTAGACGGACTGCGCCTTAAAACCCTATCCGTTTATTATGCTATAGACGAGGACGAGAAGAATCTCATAACACCGCCGCTGACCGCCAATAGAGGCTACTACGTTGTGCCGGACGCGGAAGCCGCGCAAGGCCATATCGCTGTTTACGCGGAAGCTGAGTCCCCCAATCTTACGCTAAACATAGCTTGGACACAAGGCGGGAAAACCGGGGGCATGGATAAAGACGAAACCCTGCCCGCTTCCGCCTCAATTTCCGATGTGCCGGTTCCCGTAGCAGTAACAACGGGTAACTATTCGGACACACTGGTTACGGTAACTGTTTCAGACGGCAGTAAAAATTACCATTACACGGCAGCGATACAAGCTCCGGGCATGAATTCGTCTCTTGCCTCATTACGGACGGCTTACGATGGGAGCGCTTTCGATGAAAAAGAATATATACTTTGGAAAGAAGTGGCTAATGAAATAAACTTCTCTCCATCGGGATACGACTACACCATCGAACTTAAAGATCGGAGTAAAGTGGGAAATGACATTTTGATTTCCGCTCTCGCCTCCAGCGTAAGATCTGTTATAACACTGACGGGAAACGGAGTTGGGGTAGAGGAGGCCGAAGCGCCGTCTGAAAACTCCATAAGGAAAAACGGATTTTTTATAAAGCAAGAAGAGATTGACACGATAGAAGGGAATTCTGGAGATGAAAACCCGATTGAGGAAGAACCGTTGTAGGAGGAGGGGGAAGCCGAAGCTCAGTACTACAAGATTAAGGTACCGGAAGCCGGAAGCGACGCTGTGAAACTGTTTTTCAAGGTTGAAAACAGTGATATATCCAGCACCTACACAGTAACAATTGTTCCACCGCAAATTTCTGATAAAACCAATGAATGAAGGAAACGGACGGCTTTCGAACTTGCAGATGCAATACTACCACAGTGAAAAACAATGTTTGGAGAATTTTAAATCCGGTACATCCGAATACACGATAAACAGCATACTGAACGGCCAAACACATATAATAATAACAAGTCTTGTACCCGCTTACGCTACAGATAAGGTAGAAATTTCGTACACGGACAGCAGCGCGCCGGATACTGATCCAACTTCGATTCCATATACTAATTACAAGAAAGAAATCCCAGTGCCCAAACCCAACGAAACTTTGACCATAAAAATCAAGGTTGGGAACGGCATGACTACTGTGGAATATTCTGTGATATTCAGAAACCCATCAACGACAAAGAATTGGGTGGGTACGGCAGTTCTTGATTTTACGGGAAGCGGTGACTATACAATCGAGGAAATAAAAGTGGTAACAGAGGACGGAGAATCGCACGATGTAGTAATAGAAGACCGCGGCGTGAGCCCGATGAAATGGTCGTTAAAGACAGGCGAAAAGAATGGCAAGCCCGCGTCCTTCACGGCCATATTGAAGAAAGCCAATGACCCTGATACTTACTGCGTCATGAGTGCGGCAAAGAACAATATAAGCGAGGAGAGTGACTACCCGGTAACTTTCACTGTAAACAAGGACAACCCAATCTACATTGAGGTAAAAAGCCCCAAACAGCTACAAAGTATAGGAAATAATAATACGAATAACTATTTCCTTGCTAACGACATAACGCTTGATTCCTCTACGCTAGGCAAAGACTGGGAAGGGCCGACTAATTACAGAGGACATTTTAACGGAAACGGTAAAACCATCACACTGGTGCTTGCCAAAACGTCAGGTCAAACCGCGTTATTCAGTACTCTGGCAGACAAAGCGATAATCGAAAACTTTAACATTGAGGTTACGACTAAAGCCTCCGAGGGATATGAGCCGTATCTGAAAATGACTGGTGTATCGCATTTTGGCGGCATTGTGGGTAAGATTATGGCTGGTGGAGATTACAAACTGAGAAATATCTCGATTACCGGCACTTTGAAATATAATGCGGTTGCTGGTGGCGGTTTACTCACGGGCGGACTAATCGGCGAAATAAACAACGATATAAGCAAGATAGAGATAGAAAATTGCAGCGCGATTATCGATATAGACTTTATTACGAGCACAAACGACGGCGGAACGGTTGGTCTTGGCAGGCTGATTGGTAAAAGCTCCGCACGGGAGGAGAGGTGATCATCACCAATTGCCGTACCGGAGGATCGATAACTGGAAAAGTAACGGGCAGCGGCAACAGAAATCTTTTAGCAGGTGGCATAATCGGTGATGTTGGGCTTGCGCCAGGCGCGGGGGACTCCCAAAACGAAAAAATTGTCATAAACAACTGCTATTCCACAATGAAAATCGAACTGACAAATGAGAGCTCCTCCCAGAAGCGGTTTATAACAGCGGGGGGAGTGGTCGGTTATTACAGCAACAACAAAGACAGTACGGAAATTTCCAACTCCGTCGCGCTTAATCCGGTAATTACCGTCGTTAAAGGCGGTGCCTCCGATGTGCACGCTCATCGTGTAATAGGCTTTCGTAGTGGCAACGGAACGATGAAAAACAACTACGCGCTTTCCACTATGAAGGTTGACGAGAACACCATATCGGGTCGGCGCAGCGGACGGTTTAGACGGTGCGAACATAATTAACCCAAATAATAAATCAACATGGACAGGACTTGGCTTTAGCGAAGACAATTGGGACTTTACCAACATTGCTAGGGACGGTTACCCGGAGCTGAAATTAAAATTATCTAACTAAACTCTAAGCCAACACGCCGGCGGCGCGTTGGGGCTTGGTCTTGAGATTTGCGCGAAGCGCAAATCTCAAGACCACCCGCCCGCTGGATTTTTTCACCCTACAGGATCGCGATGACGATGCCGCGTATCCGCAGGCGGACGCTTCCGCATTATAAATATTAAATCGCTGAGTTTCGTCGCGACATAGTTGACATTCAACGGCAAAATGCGGTATACAGATAAGCACTGTTCAAATTAGATTGAATCAGTAAGGCGCGAAAATCACAGGTCTATTGCGCCATTTATAATCAACAGCCTGCGGCGGATGCGCCGCACTGAAATAGGAGTTTGTTATGGCGGCGGCAAGTAAAAACGCTCGTACCACGAGCAGCACGCAGAAATTCTTTTGTTCTTGCGGTGGCGAGATAAAAATGAAGACTTTATTTGAAAGCGGTAAAGTAAAAACCATAGCGGAATGCGAAAAATGCAAACGCTCTGAGCGCAGACCTTCGGATTTTAAGTAGGATAGGAGGCATATCTTGGCCAAAAATTGTACTTCGGCAGAAAAAAGACATAGACAGAGCGAGGAAAGACGGCTCAGAAACAAAGCTGCGAAAAGCACAGTAAGAACAAGCGTCAAAAAATTCGTTGTTCTAACGCATAAAAAAGACAGCGAAGGGGCGTGGCAAGCACTGCGCGACATGACAAAGTTGATTGATACAGCCGCTCGTAAAGGGATTATCAAAAAAAACGCGGCGGCGCGTAAAAAATCACGTATGCAGCGGCTTTTTAACTGCATGAAATCCGCGCAATAATACAAAGAAAGCCCTTTTAAGGGCGCGTCCCAAAAACGCTGTACTGGCCTTTTGCGGCGCGCCTTTTGGAAGACAATGGGCGGGAGAAGCAATGTCTGCGGAAAAATTTACTAAAGCTGAAATCATTGACGCAGTTTATGAAAAAGTGGACATGACCCGCTCCGACATTAAATTTGTTCTCGATATAATTTTGACATCGATAAAAGATGCGCTATGCGCTGGTAAAACGGCGGAATTGCGCGGTTTTGGTACGTTTGAAATATGTCTTCGTAAAGGACGCTCCAAAGCGCGCAACCCGCGTACAGGCGAACCCGCGATGGCTTTCCCGCATGGCGTAGTTAAATTCCGTCCAGGCAAAGAAATGAAGCAAGCCGTCTGGTCAAACGGACAGTCTGATTCCGGCGAAGACTCTCCGGAGAAAGAGACTTCCGCTGGACTTATGTAACTGTGGCTAAAAATAAGAATACACGTTTCACCCCAAAAGCCGTTCCAAACGCTGGTGAATTGGCTGCTAAATCTGAAAACGTCGCCCCTTGCGGCCCGCAAAGGGCGTTTCCCGCGGACTTTTTAGCGAATTTGTTGCTCACACTTCTCGCGGCGGGACTTTTCGCGCTTGCCCATCCAAATCCGTTGTTCAAAGACGGCCTATCCATCCTCGCATGGATAATGTACATACCCGCTCTTATAGTTATACGCCGTTCCACTCTGCCCATCTGCCTGTTTTGGGGCGCAGTGTACGGCTTCATAGCGTTTTCATTGTTAAACCACTGGCTTTCTTCGTATCATGTTATCGCCGGAATTTTCGTTTCCGCCATTTATCTTTTTTATTTTGCACTGGTATTTCTCGCGCTGCGTTTTGCGCTTGTCTTGTTCCCGCGCTACGGCTTCATACTCCAATGGCTCATATTTGCCGCGTTTGAATACCTGCGAACGTTGGGTTTTTTGGGCTATTCCTACGGAATCACAGGATATACGCAGTGGCAGACGCTCCCTCTAATACAAATAGCGAGCATAACTGGCGTTTGGGGCGTGTCTGCGCTGATAATTTTTCCGCAGACCTTTGCAGCGTCGCATATCTTTTCACGCAAACTCACTGCCAGTCTATCATTTTTCCGCGTTTCCGGCCTCGCGGCCTGCGCTTTCATCTATCTTTTTGTTTTCGCGCTGTCTTTGGTATACGGGTTTACCGCCCCGCGTGATTACTCGCAGTATGAGCAGACCCGTGTCGCGCT